>JAUYJM010000040.1 GCA_030689285.1 bacterium | reverse complement strand
TTTATGTCCACTCCGTCAAAGCCGAGATTGGCGCAAAGTTTAGCGGCTGTTTTCATATTTTTCGGGTTGCTTGTAAAAAGCTGGGCCACGATAGGCCTTTCCTCCTCGGAGTATTTTAAATCAACCAAAAGTTTTTCTCTTGCATTCTCGTGACAAAGCCCATCTGCCGAAACAAACTCCGTCCACATAGCATCCAATACGCCACTCGTCTGGCGTATTGTAGAATCACCACCACCTCCCGCGTCATCCTCCGCGCGGCTGTATTTGGCGATAATTTGCCGAAAAGCGGCGTCCGTAACGTCGGCCATTGGAGCCAAAACAAAAATCGGCCGTTTCTTAGACAAAGCGTTTTCTTTTAAACTTTTCCAAAACCCTAAATTCATAGAAAACACTCTATCACAAAACAGACACACGCGTCACACATTAGTCCTTGGTCCCACATACGGAGGCGACGCCTCCGTATGACGCCTCCGTATGACGGGATGAAAATAGCAAAATTGAAAATTCTTTCATCCCCCTTTCTCCTTCCTTTTCGGCCGTCTTTAATTTACTTCGGTGGCGGAAAGCTTGAGCTTCTCGCCCGCCTTTACGGCGCCTCGCAAGATTTTATCCGCCACAACTCTCTCTATTTTATCCTGAATCAGTCTGTTCATCGCTCTCGCGCCAAAGCGCCTATCCGAAGCCGCCACAACCAGAGAGTCCAACAAACCGTCATCTATCACAAGTTCTATCCCCTTCCTTTCTTTCAGTCTGCCTCTGAGTTTTTTAATCTGAAGCTCCGCAACCATCCGCATTTCTTTTTGGCCGAGCGGATTGAAGACAACCACGCTGTCAAAACGATTCAAAAGCTCTGGTCTAAACATCCCACTGGAGATTATCTCGTTTAGTATGACGCTTTTATCTATGGTCGTTTCGCCTTTTTCCGTCATCTCCCAGATTTTTTCGCTACCGGCATTTGACGTGGCTATAATGATTAGATTTTGAGCCCCCACTCTCTTGCCACTTACATCCGAAAAGAATCCCTCATCAAGAACTTGAAGAAATAAGTCTTTTACCGTCGTGTGGCATTTTTCAAATTCATCCAAAAGTAAGACTCCGTACGGCTTCTCTCGCAGTCTCAATGCCAAAATTCCCGCGTTTTCACTTTCAAAACTGCCTATAAGCCTGTCCAGCGAATTTGCCGACTGATACTCCGTCATATCTATACGCACCATTTCCTCTTCGCTTCCAAAAAAAATTCCGGCTAGAGACTTTGCCGTCTCGGTCTTGCCAACACCCGTCGGGCCGAGAAAAAGAAATGAGCCCATAGGACGATTTTGATTTGTAATGCCGGAACGCGCGCGGCGAAGTCCGGAGGCCACACTTACGACAGCTTCATTTTGACCGACAAGCCTTTCTCTAAGTTTATCCTCCAACCCTAAAAGCTTTTCTCTTTCTTCGTAGTCAGGCGCTCCGGCCGGTATTCCTGTTTTTTCCCGAACGAGAGAAAGAACCGCTTCACGCGTGAGTACCGTCTGTCTTGCCGCTTTTTGAAGAACCGCCGCTTCTTCAAGAAGATGCAATGCTTTGTCTGGCATCGCGCCATCTGTCATATATCTGTCCGCGCTCTCGTATGCGGCTGCCACCGCTCCATAGAGTACTAGCACTCCTTCGCTTGCTTCAAGCCGCAAAGCTTCGTCTTCAATGATGCTCAAGCTCAAAGGTTTGCTGATCGGCTTTAATTCTATTTTTTCAAAAAACCTTACCAGCTTTTCATCTCGGGACAGTTCTTCGTGGTAAGGCCTTTCGTCCGCGAATCCTATAAATTGGATGAGAGGTGACGCTAGGTACGGCTCCATAATGTCTAGCGCTTCGCTTCCTAAAAGCTTCGCGTTTTTCAGAAATTCGTAAAGGTCCACAAACGATAAGATTATATTTCCCGCCCGCGCTGCTTCGTCAAGCAATTTCGCTAATTCCGCTTCAAAATGAGCTTTATCCTTAGACCTCAATATGAAAGAAACTCCATCAAACACATACAGTCTTTTATGCTCTATTTGGGGCAAAACTTTTCCCGACTCTATATCTGAAGCAAGGCGAAAAAGTATCTCCTCTCTTAGTCCCCCCTGGTTTCCTATGACAAGAGCGTTGGCTTCCTTTGACCTGGAAAGCACCGTCTGAAGTTCTTCAAGCTCGTTTTCCAAAAGGGACGCGGGTCCCGCTATCGTCCGCATAGAAGCTCTGTTTGTTATGTCTGTCGCATGGAGGTCTAGATTGTATGTTTCTCCATAAGACCAGTTTTTGCCGATAGACGGGATACTGCCGAGCGCGTCTCTCCCCCACAGTCTTTTTCCGTTCATAGTTTTTCTTACCGCTCTTGCCACCCAGATCCCCGCCTCCTTAAAATCTTCTCCGCTCACGCCGAAGCCGGCCAAAAAAGCCGCGAACGCTTTGTCTTTATCAAACACGATTCCAGACAGAGCGTTGACAGTAAGAGTTTCATTTTCCCTTGGCGGCGGAATTTCAATGTCGTCTATGAGAACAGGTTCTCTCTTTTGCGAGATAAAATCGTCCACGGAAGAAAGAGAGATCCCAAGCCTCACCATTACAAGCTGAAATAGAGGTGTTTTTAAAAGACTGGCGGTGATGTCGCTTTGATTTAGTCGATACACGACCCCAGCCAGTTCAAAAGTCAGAAGAGGTTTCTTTTTTTCCGAGAAGAACGGTTCGGCAATGTTTGTTTTGGTACCGCGAAAGTAGTAAGAATTGTAAAATGCCGCAAGCATAGCAAAAAAAAGCCAGAATGACACCGTTACAAACAAAAGCCCGTATATTATTGGCGCGGCTTCCATGAGTCTCACTTTTATCGTTTCAAGCAGACCTTCGGTAAGCGTGCTTTTTGAAAGAAAAAAATGTAAAAGCGTAAGCAGAAGAAAAACAGACGTGAAAAATCTAACCGCCGCAAATATTTTCTGTCTTACGATAAAGGGCGCTTTGATGTCTAGGGCGATGGCCGGCGCGTAAACTCTGGCTTCTTTTTTCAGGTCGGTCAATTTCATAGCGGTTATATAAAGTAGACGCTTATTGAGAGGATTCCAAAACCAAAAAGACCGACTACCATAAATGGCAGAAGTATCCAAGTAGCGAAGAAAAACACGCCGGCAACCAGCGTGACTCCTAAGCTAAACAGCCCTAATGTTATAGTAAATACTCTTGCAAAAAAACCGAAAATCCGAGTCAAAAGAGACAAAATGATTTTCCCAAAAAGGCCGCCAACCTCTTTTTCCCGCCCATTTCCGCCTCCAGCGAGTCTTTTCCACGGGGAAAAAAGAGTCTTCAACAATATCCCTATGGAAAAAAAATGAAACTCAAACCAAATAAAGTTGGACCATACGCGGAAGCCGTCGCGAAATGCTTCGCTGTAATGCCAGACCAAGTATGACAGAGGTAAAAGGCTCAAATTAAACATATAAATCAAATGCACGCACCCGCAAAGTCCGCAAACGGCGCTTTTGCTAAATTATACTCTTAACATTCTACCTTGTCTTGTAGAAAACCTTGTTGGGGATACGCGCGTCAATATATTCTATATCTTTAAGAAACAGTCCGGTCCTCTCTATTTCCCCCACGGCATTTTCCAGTTTTTTCGCGGTTTCTTGCCAATTTTCCTTGGAGGAAATGTATAATTCCGTTCCGTTCTCAAAAACTATCGCTACTTCCGCCTCTTTTTCTATGTACTCTAGAATTTCCAGTTTTGCGGCCTCGCTCATTGATATTGATATCTCTTTCACCTTTTGCCAGTCTTTCTCTCTAAATATGTAAGCTCCGGGAGGGAGAGGGCCCGGATAGCGAAGTGGCCCATAGATTTTCATATATACTCCGGGAGAAAAGTCTGGCGCACGCGCGTACACAAAACCGTTCTCATCAACGAAAAAACATTTATTTTCTATGTTTTCAGACTCCGACTTTTTTTCTCCGCACCACAAGGCTTCCGGCTTTCTCTCTTTTACGGTGATTACGAGCGCGGTAAAGTCCGATAAACCGATTTTTGTTTCCGACAGGGAAGGAAATTTTTCCGAAAGAGTCTTTCGTAGATTGGCCTTAGGATATAAAAATACGCTGGACTTTGGAAAAAGACCGAAAACGTACCCCCCTTCAATGATTTTTTGGCTGGCGTTTATGATTTCAGACTTTGGCACAAAGGAAGCGCCGTATACTTGAATATCGCCCAAAGTAAACACGTGCAATCTTGTGACAATGACGGTCAGCATAAAAAAGACTACCGCGAAGCCGAGGATAAGAGCCGCCGCTTTTTTGGCCTTTTTTGCGCTTTGGGCGCGCCGTCTCTCTTGGAGAGGGTTGATGCCTGGCATTAACCGTAAGTATAATATGAAACCGCCGTCAGCCGCGAGTGATAACTTCCTTTCCCATAAATGTGGTAAGAACTTCGGGTATTTTGACACTACCGTCTTCGTGCTGATAATTTTCAACGATTGCCGCGATGATGCGTGGGGTCGCCACCGCCGTTGAGTTTAACGAGTAACAGTATCTATTTTTATCACCGTCTTTATACCTGATATTAAAACGGCGGGTTTGAAAATCGTGGTAATACGAAGCGCTAGAGCCCTCCCTATAAGCGTTTTGCGAAGGAAACCATATTTCGGTATCGTATTGCTTTACTTTTGCCGTGCCGAGGTCGCCGCTGCAAATCAGCAGTCTTCTGTAAGGCAGTTTTAGAGACTCCAAAAATTCCTCATAATTTCTGTTTATTTCCTCGTGAAATTTTACCGAGTCTTCGTGCGAAGCGATGGAGATTATAAGCTGTTCAAACTTAAAAAATTCATGCACTCTGATAAGACCTTTCGTGTCCTTGCCGTAGCTTCCGGCTTCGCGTCTGAAGCATGTAGAAAAAGCCAAGTAGCGTTTCGGCAACTCATTTGCGTTTAAAACTTCGTCCGAATGATAAGCCATCATAGGAACTTCCGCCGTGCCGGACAAGTAGTCGTCATCCTGCGTTTTAAACAGGTCTTCGGCCTCATTCGGCAAATGTCCGGTTCCGTAAAAAAACGGCTTCTTGACTATGGAGGGAGCCACTATTGGCGTAAAATTTTTCTTTGAAAAAAAAGCTCTGGCATAGTTCCATAGAGCCCACGAAAGTTCCGCTCCATCACCCGTAAGAAAATACCCTCTGAAACCATGAGTCTTTACGCCTCTCTCAAAATCCACCATGCGAAGAGAATTCATAATGGACACGTGGTCTTTCGGAGGGAAAGCAAATTGCGGTTTTTGCCCCCATTCGGTCACTGTTTGATTTTCTGATTCGTCTTTGCCGTCAGGAACCGAAATGTCTGGCACGTTTGGCACGCGAAGCATCAACTCTTGCCATTTTGTCATAACCCTCGTTAGTTTATCTTCTTGTTATTCCAGTCCGGATTTTTGAGCCCTCATCTGCTCTATACGTATTTGC
>JAUYJM010000066.1 GCA_030689285.1 bacterium | reverse complement strand
GGTATCATTTCTCAATGAGAGAATACTCTCTGATGTGCGTTTCTACAGACCGTTTCTATTGCAAATATTCTCTCCTATTGTCAGACATCCACTGGAGCAGCTGGTTTACTACATAGACCCCTCCAAACGTATTTTGTCTGGGTCCTCTCTCCATTATGACCGCAAATGCGTATTTTGGATTATCGTAAGGAAAGAACCCCACCGCCCACGAATTTACAAACTGCTTTGAAGCTCCGAGTTCCGCCGTACCTGTTTTTGCCGCAACCTTCACGAACGGCAGGTTGAGACCGGAAGCCGTACCGACAAGCACCCCTTCTCGCATACCCTCTTTTACCACCTCAAAGTGCGAATCAGCTATCTCTATGTAGCGCGCTACTTTTGGCGGTTCGCCTTTGATAAAAACCGGTTCCAGCAGTTTTCCATCGTTTGCAATAGCGGCCACGCCGCGAACAACCTGCATAGGCGTCACCTGAAAACCGTACTGGCCTATGGCAGTGTTGTACGTATCGCCCACCCGCCAAGTTCCGTCCGAAAAATTCCTCTCCTTCCACTGCGGATTTGGAATAACACCGGATTTGCCCCAAAACCAACTGCCACTCATCACTGGCTCTCCTAAACCGAACATTTTTGCGTATTTTTCTATCCTGCCAATACCCAACCCTTCTTGCCCCTCAAAACCTCCCCCTATTTCATAGAAATAAACATTTGAAGAAACCGCTATCGCTTTCCGCATATCAACCAATCCATGCGCTTTCCAGTCTGTAAAAACGCTGTTGCGTGTCGTGTCGTACGGATTTGGAATAGTTATGGAACCGGTGCTTAAAATCTGCTTACTTGGGCTTATTATTTTCTCGTTCAGAGCCGCCAAAGCCAAAAACGGTTTGACAATTGAGCCGGGAGTGTAGAGACCGTCGGTAACGCGGTTTAAGAAAGGTTTTTTAGAACCGGTTACATAGTCGGCTATTGCTTCTGTGTCATTGCCATCCGTTAAAACTTGAGAATCATACTCGGGAAAGCTTGTCATAGCCAAAATTTCTCCATTTCGGACATCCATTATCACTCCTGCTCCTCCCTCAAATTTTACTTCCTCCGACAGGTTTTTTATGTACGAATAAAGGGCGGCTTGCAGGTCAAAATCAACCGATAAAGTCAGACTTTGCCCTGAATTTTTAGAAGTTAAGACGCTTTCTGACTCAATACGCCCAACCGCGTCTATTTCAATGATTTTCAGACCGTTTTCGCCTGCCAGCTTTTCATCGTAGAGTCTTTCAACGCCGGCCTTACTCTCAAAAACCTCGTTATAATAAAAGCCGTAGGCGTCCTTTGACGGATATTTTATATAGCCCAAAATATGGGCGAAGCCGTCTTCGGATGCGTATTTCCGAAGCAAAAATTCGCTGTTTTTATCGTCTACTACATTTGATACCAGAATTTTTCCGTTTCTGTCATACATTATGCCTCGCTCACTGAAAAGAGGTGTGTGGCGCAATCTATTGTTCTCTCCTTTTCTAGCGTAGGCTTCCCCTTGCGGAATTTGCAAGAGCCATACTCGTCCGCTAAAAATCAAGGCGACACACAAAAAAAATACTCCGGCAATAAAAATTGAATGTCTAGATATGGGTTTTTCAAGCCTTCCCTCAAATTGAGCCTTGTTAAATTGCGGCAAATTGCTTGAATCCAGAAAAATTTCGTCAGGCGCAATCTCCGCGTCTCTTCCTTTTTTGTTTCTCATAAAAAAATGCGTGTATTTTACGTGTTTGTATACTTTGAGTTACGAAACTCGCTTCCGATGGATTTCTTTTCAATTTCGTGCGAGGCGAAGCAAAAATTGTAAGGCTATGAGAGCGTTCTGTTGAATAATTTTTGCAAAGACGCAGCCGAAATTGAAAAGAAAGACGCGGATTTGGAGTTTCGTAATTCAAAGTGTATAGTTATTTCTGTACCACAACGACTTCTGTCGCCAAATCAACGCGCCAGTAAAGGCAAAAAGCGAAATAAAGGACAGAGTAAACGGGGCGAAAAACAGACTATGTCCAAAAACTCCGTAAAGCATATCTGAAATGAACGCCGCCGCGATTATTTCATAATAACTCCTAAAAGAAAAAAGTAAAATAAGTCCAAAAACTGCCCAAAACCACCATGGCGCGGTAAATACCATAACAAACAGCGCGGTATCCAAAAAAATTCTAAGTTTACTCATAATTTCACAGTTCAAGTCGCGGTGGAACAAACACTTGCGGGACAACCGTGACAAACCTTACGGTACTAAGTGTTATCTCGCTTCTAAGAAGTAAGGTTTTGAAAGCTTCTGTGTCCTTATCGGTAATGGTCTCTATGGTAGCCAAAAGATAGTTGTCCATTCCGGGTAAAAATATATTTTCGCCTATTTCCGCTTCCATATCTTTTGGCAAGGAAATCTCAAAATTTCCACCTCCCTTGCCATACATCTGGACACGCAAGTCTGAAGTTCCAAACCTCGCAGGTAGTGAGGTGCCACTGGAGGAAAAAAGTCTGACCAATGACGTGTGTTTGTAGACCTCTTCCAGAACCCCTATCGCGGATACGCCGGACAGAACCAAATTTCCTTTTTGAAATCCAAGGCTTAAGCCGGCATCAATGACCAGCGTATCATAAGCGGACTCCGGCGGACCCGAAAGTACGGCGGCTAAAACTTCTTCGGGCTTTTCTCTTCCTAGCATCCGCTTCAACTCCTCGTTTTCGGCTTTTATTTTGTCAATATAAAGCCATTCAAACAGAAAACTCTCTTTCTCCAAACGTAAAGTTTTGTTCTCTTTCTCAAGAATCTCCTTTGACGCGAAAGCCGCGCGCATTGCTGTGGTTTTTTCTAACACAAAATCAGAAATCTTCCAAAAAGGCGTGGCTACAGTATAAAGAGCCCCCCTTTTTTCCAAAGGTCCGATGAGCCGAAGTCCTATAAGTACCACACCAAAAAAGACCAGAAGCAGGATGGAAAATCTAAGAGGTTTTCTTTTTTTAACGCTACTTTTTAGGAGGTAGGTCATCTTCGCTTTGAATCAAAACTTCTTTATATTTTGGCAAATCCTCCAAAATTATTCCCGCGCCTCTGCCAACCGCGGAAAGCGGGTCTTCAGCTATGGTAAATCCTATCTTTACATATTCCGTAAGCAGGGTGTCCAGACCCCTCATAAGAGCTCCGCCTCCGACCAAAAACGCGCCCTTCTGCATTATATCGGCTACAATTTCGGGAGGAGTAATTTCCAACACTTCTTTTACCGACTCAACCAACGTGTCAACCGAACTTGATATTGCCTCTCTGATATCCGCGTCTGTCACGACCACCTCTCTCGGCAAGCCTGTGATAAGGTCTCTGCCTTTTATAGCGGCTTCCATAACCGTATCTTGCGGTACGACTGAACCTATGGCTATTTTTATGTTTTCAGCTGTCTTTTCTCCGATAAGAATTTTAAACTCGGTTCTAATATAGGACATAATGTCTTCGTTGAATCTGTCCCCCGCTATTTTCAGACTTTTAGAACGGACTATTCCCCCTAAAGAGATTACGGCGATATCGGTCGTCCCTCCGCCGACATCAATTATCATATTTCCCACAGGTTCGTTCACTGGCAACCTTATACCTATGGCGGCCGCCATCGGCTCTTCCACTATATAAACTTCCCGAGCGCCATTGTTTTTTGTAGCGTCTCGTACCGCCCGTGTTTCAACATTTGTAACACCCGATGGCACGCCTACTACTACTCTTGGACCCAAAATTTTTCTGGAGTCTCCCTCAACCCTCCTTAAAAGATACGCTATCATCTCTTCCGTTACCTCAAAGTCCGATATGACACCGCCGACCAATGGTTTGATGGCCACAATATGCGAAGGAGTTCTTCCCAGCATATTTTTTGCTTGCGCGCCAACCGCGACAACTTGGCCGGTTTTCTGGTTTACAGCGACCACGGATGGTTCGTTGACAACGATACCTTGCCCTCGGACATAAACCAAGGTGTTGGCCGTGCCCAGGTCTATGCCTATGTCGTTTGAAACATACTTATTGAATTTTGATTTAAATTTTTCAAACATAGCTAATTTAGCCCTTTATGGGACTGTTGCCGAATATCCATTTTGGCCGATTTCACCCGAACATTTGATTGCAGACCTATCCCCTGACGGCATAATTTTCGGAACTTGCGAGCGCGACTCTGCACGATCACGAGGAAAATTTCAGCAGAAATTTATCCGTGTCCGAAAATTATGCCGTCAGGGGATAGGAAGACCTTATTGTGCGGTCGGATTATTAGCAAGTTCTATAGTGTGGCGTTTCCAAAAGCTCTTTTTCAGTCATATATAAAGCTTCCTTTTTTATTCGCTCTTTCACTTCCACTTTCCCGTCTCCCATCGTTTTTTCACTTATCACTACTCTTGTCGGTATGCCCAAGAGGTCGCTATCGGCAAATTTTTCTCCCGCTCGTAAATCCCTGTCATCATAAAGGACGTCCACCCCGTTTTCTAAAAGCCCTTCGTAAAGCTCGTCAGCTTGTTTTTTCACCTTCGCGCTTTTTTCCGCACCTATTGAGACAAGGTGCAAATCAAAGGGCGAAATTTCTTTTGGCCAAACGAGGCCTAGGCCATCCGACAGAATTTCCGCCACCGTCCCCATAAGTCTGCCGATGCCTATGCCATAACTTCCCATAATAACCACGTTTTCTGCGCCATTCTCGTTCTTGAATTTGAGCCCTAATGGCTCTGAAAACCTTGAGCCGAGAGAAAATATGTTTCCAACCTCTATGGACTTTTTCTCCACAAAATCTCCTTTTTGCTTCCCTAAATCAGAAAGGGTCTCATCAGTAAAAACCTCGCTGTTTATTGCAGTCTTGTTCTTTTCGTCCAGAAAAATAACATCCTCTCCGACTTCCGAAAGCGTTTGAAACTCGTCCGAAAACTTGCTGAACACTCCACCCGAAGCGAAAGTTCTGAAAGTACATTCACCTATACCGACCCTATTAAAAATCCGTCCGTAAGACTTGGCCGCCTTCTCATAAAATTCTTTGTGCTCTTCTTCGTTTCTGGAGAAAGAATAGAAGTCCTTCATCAAAAATTCCCGTCCCCGCAAAATCCCGCTTTTGGCTCTTTCTTCATTTCTGAATTTCGTTTGTATTTGAAAAATATATTTTGGCAAATCTTTGTATGAGGAAACGTGCTCCCGCATTATTGCCGTAAGGGGCTCTTCATGCGTAAAGCCAAGTCCGATTTGCGCACCGTTTTTTATATCTGATTTAAACCAGATGTCCACTTTTTTGTCGTCCCATCGGTCGGTTTTCTCCCACAGCTCTCTGCTTTGCATAGCTGAAAGCCGCACTTCCTGTCCTCCTATATTTTTCATTTCCTCTCGGACTACGTTTGCAATTTTTTCCATCACGATAAGTCCTAGCGGCAAAAGCGAATATACACCCGACATCTCTTTATGAATAAAGCCGCCTCTTATTAGAAGCTTGGCGTTTTTGGACGCTTCGTCTGACGGAGCTTCACGCCGTGTTTTTGTAAAAAGTTCGGACTGCTTCATAGGGGTAATAATACTTAAAATAAAAGAAATGCACAAATATAGGCGAGTCTGCTCAAAGAAAGGATGGTGGATAATGGTAATACGCCCGACGCGAGGCGTATTCAAACGGCTATATACAAGAGTTTTTTTCCTTGACTTATTAAACAAGTTGTGATAGATTACGTCAAGAAAAGAAGTCTGACGACTTCTTACAAAGTTCAACAAAAAACGAGAGGGAGTTATTATGTTTTGGATAGTTCTTATCATTGTTGCGGTGTCGGTGGCGGGTATGTTTTGGATTACAAAGTACGGAAGGGCCATCCATCCTACCAGAACCGCGCTTGAGTTGGCGAAAAAAAACTTAGACAGTTTTCTGACGGCAAACCCGAATGCCCGGCTCCCCGCGGATCCAGCGCATAAACAGTTTCTAGGCCTACATAGAAGCCATGAAAAAGCCGACGAAGAGTTTTATACGGCCAAGACAGGTCTTCTGTGCGCAGGAGGACTCACTATCCTTACGGTGGTAGGGATGACTATAGTCGGCACCATCTTTTTCGCGCCGGTTACGGTCGGCGAAGTTGAGGAGGCGTTGGAGAGAAGCGAGGTCTCCTTGGCCAATCAATTCAGCAAGCAATTCAGCGAGCGGTTTGACGTTTTGGAGACGCGAATGGCTGTAAGCGAGGGGCGGCTGCGTACAAACGAAAGTGGCCTTCGCCAACTTTTCGGATGGTATGAAGGTACATCAAATGCGGTCTCTAGTGTCTCCGCTGATTTGCAGAAACAAAACGTCCAAATCGGAGAATTGTTCCAGTGGAAGGATACCGTACTGACTCCGGAAGAAGTGGAACTGCTTGCCCGAGACAGTCTTGTAGATGCTCGGGCCAAACTCTTGGATGACGCGGTGAAACGAATGGAAGCAAATCGCCCGCTTGAGGCCACATTTGCGTTTACTTCTCCTCCGAGAAACACAAACGAGTATCCGGAGAGAATAATTGAGTCCTTAAGGGAGGCCAAGTACGAGTTGGGACAGCGTTTGTCAAACACAATGTCGGACGTGACGCTCGGTCCTGTGCTTCCCACCGGCCACGGCAAAAGGTTCAGCGACAGCCGGACCTACGATTACAACTTCGTCTTGGGCTGGCTGGGTTTCAAAAGAGACACTATCACCGTAACTTTCACACTGTCAAACCAGACGGCTATGAAGGAAGCGGTGGTGGCCAACGCCGGCGACCAGATACTCCGAAAGTTTTTTGAGACTTACGGAAAACGGCTGGCCAACAACAAATCCGAGAAGGAGAGGGAGCAATTTTCCTTCAAGCGGAAACTTGAGGATATCGCCGAACCCATCCTTTCTACGGCAAGAGAGCAGGGTTACGTTGTAACCCTGCTTGACCCAAGTTTCAAGACGGGGACTTCAGGGGCGGCTCCAGCAGATCCGAGTCCCCCAGGGCCAAACTGACGTGACGGCCAAAAAACACAAAAACGCGCGCGAGCATCCTCGCCCGCGTTTTTTTATTTGCGCATTTTGTACAGACTGTCCGTCTTTTAAAACCTTGAATTACGAAATGGTGTTGAGGCGAGGTTTGAGAGCCGCCTTTTGAGGCGCGGCCGGCGCCGGAGAGAGGAGATTTTTAGTAAAAAATCTCCGTGCGCCGCGAAAACCTCGCCGAAAAAGACATTTCGTGATTCACAGTTTTAAAAAGCTAGTCTGAATGTTGAAAAAGGTCGGCTGAAAATCAACCTAACAATCTCACAACATCCCTATATGTAACCACTAACATAAGCAAAAGCAGAAGCGCAAACCCTACGGTATTTACAGTGTTCACTATCGCCGGCTTTATAGGCCTTCTTAAGATTGCTTCTATAAAAACGATAAGGAGCCTTCCCCCGTCAAGAGCCGGGAATGGCGCGAGGTTTATAACCGCTAAGTTTATTGAAATAAACGCGGTAAGAGCTATCAGATAGACGTATCCTAAATCCTGCGCCTCGCCAAAAATACCCGCAATACCCACCGGTCCGGTAACTTGACTGAAATCGGCCGAGCCAGTGACGGCATCCGCTACAAAATGCCCGAGTCCCGCCGCTACCGCAATTGTAAGTTTGCCTGTCATTAGAAATCCATGCCAAATGGCCGGAAACACCGAAAGTTTCCAGATACCAAAGTCATCAAGTCCCACACCAATGGCCTTTCTGCCTTCCAGCACGCCATCTTCGGCTTGAAGGGTTGTAGTGACATTTTCTGCGCCCCGCTTATGCAGAATCGTAACTTTACTTTCGGCCTGCTCGCCTAAAAACCGAGAGACTTCATCGGCGCCGCCATCTTGAATAGACGGCCCGCCAGAAGACTGTATGAAAAGTATCTCATCTCCGGCCTTTATGCCTGCGCGCTCGGCGGGCGAGCCCGGCATGATTGAAGTTACCAAAAGCTTTTCTTCCGAAAGCTGCCCTCCCGAAACAACAGAGCCCGGTACTGGTAATCCATTGATGAGCCCCACAGAAAGCATGAGCCAGGCAAAAAGTAAATTACCGAGTACTCCGGCAACAAGCACGGCAGCTTGCCATAATCTCGGACGTTTTGAAAAACTCCTTGAACTGTCGCCTCCAGACAAGGACTCTTTCTCAGAATTTTCACCGAAAATTTTTACAAATCCGCCGAAAGGTATCCAGTTTATGGAGTAAATCGTTTCGCCTTTTTTAATACCGAAAATCCTGGGTGGCAATCCCAAACCAAATTCATCAACACGCATTTTTGCAAGCTTGGCAACCGCGAAATGTCCGAGTTCGTGGACGAGAATCAAGACCGCAAGAGCAACAATAAAAATTACTATCGTCATTGATTTAAAAATTAGTCTATAGCGTAATCTGTTTGACCGAAAGCCTGTAAAGCCAAACTCATAAGAAGGTTAACCTAAAATTTCCTTCTCTTTTTTGTCTGCCGTATCCGATAATTCCTTGTTTAAAGCATCAACTTTTTTCTGAAGTTCATCCTTTAAGCGGAATTTGTCGTCCTCCGCGACCTCTCCTGTTTTCTCCTTTTTCTGGATATCGCTCCACACTTCTTCGCGCGCTTGTCGCACTTTTATTCTTGCTTCTTCCAATTTTTCACGCGCCACCCTTATGAGAGCTTGTCGCCTTTCGGAAGTAAGTTCTGGGAAAGAGACTCGAACACCCTTTTCATCCGAAGAGATAGAGAGGCCCAAATTAGCTGCGGTTATGGCCTTTTCAATCACTTTATTCTGCGAAACGTCGTAAGGAGATACCAAAAGAGTTTTAGCGCCTTCCGCCACTATAGACGCGACCTGTTTTATGGGACAGAGACTGCCATAACATTCTACGGAAATGTTGTCCAAAATGGCCGGCGTGGCGCGACTGGTTCTAACGCCATCATACTCTCTTTTAAGTCCCTCGCGAATATTCACCGAGACTTTATCAAATGATGAAAGGTTGTATGTCATATCGTTGGATGGAGTATATCATATTATTCTCTTTGGCAAAACTTGAGCGCTGTTGAAAATTAGGGACAGATGGGCACCATCATTCCCGAACTTTTTTGTCCGATCTTCGCAAGCTGTACCATCGGGGGTGTGAGCGCGAATAGAGTAAGAAACGCCTAATACTCGTGAGTATTAGGCGTTTCTTACTCTATAAACAAAAGGTTTTTGGGGGTTTGCTTAAAACCTAACTACACCACACTTCCCATTGTTTAAAGCTAAGCTTTACACACTCATCTTTGCACACTTTTTAAAGCTCGCGCGGTAAAATTAAAGCCAGATTTTCCACCAACATTTTAAATGATGGCGACCTGTCTGCCGTGTAAGACCTCATTTTAGCCACTTCCTCTGAAACTTTCAGGTTTCTGGTGTCACCCTGCTCCAATGCGGCGGCTAGGTACTTTTCCGCCTCCTCAAAAAGACTTCTGACTCTCTGCTTGGCGGTCTCTTCGTCGCTTAAAATCACATTCGCGAGCTTTAATCGTTCACTGGTTCCGGCTCTGACGAAGCGGAAAAACTCTTGATTTTCTTCGCGCTTGGTTTTAAAGAATTTCACTGTATATACCCGAGAGCGCAAGGTTGGTAGAAGATTTCCTATCATCTCAACGATAAGGAAGAAGTGCGTGTTGGGAGGCGGGTCTTCAAAAATAAGCAGTAGCGAGTTTTGCGCTTCCAAAGTTATTTTATCGGCGGAAATGACAAAAATTTTCAAACTGCCGTCAAAGGCCTTTTGGGAAGCGGCGGCAATTAACGCCCTACTTTCGTCAATTCCAAAAGTGGCAAAAGCTAAATCGGAAAAATCAGGATTTCCGACCGTTTTAAAGCCGTCGCCATTCAAAAAAGATTCTAGTCCAAGAAGCACGTCGTCTTTATTTCCCTCAATACAATAGGCGTGGTGCAGTGTTCCCTGCTCAATATGCGTTTTTATAACCAAATAGTCCTCCATTTTAGCGTTTTAAGTCGGGTAAATAAGCCAAAGGGTTTAGATAAGCGCTCAAGTCTGCCACCGGAATCATAATATTTGGACAATTGGTTTTTTTCCTAACGTCGCCGAAACGCACAATTCTAACGCCTTGAGTGGCATAAACTCCAAAATGCAGATGAGGTCCGGTGGAATAACCGGTGTTGCCGCTAAAACCCACCGCGTCTCCCGTACCTAAAGTGTCACCTGTCTTCACTTTTATAATATCTAGATGCGCGTAGAGCGTGGACAGACCATTTGGATGATGTATCATCACCCATTTACCATACGAGTAGCAGCCGTTTTCCAGGTCCGTGTTACCTGTACCTGCAACGACTCCAAGGAGCGCCGATTTAACTTTGGTTCCGCGAGGCGCCCTGAAATCCACACCGTTATGTCCGCTTCCATTGTAAATCGCGGAATTAGCTCGCGAAAATTCGGTTTCTCCAAACTGTTGGGTAACCGTTACTTCATCAAGCGGCCACGACAAAACCCCGGGCTTGGGCGTCAAAATACTGGAAGGGTCGGTGATGAGTTTCAATTCCGATTCAAACGAAAAAATTTCAGCTTCAAGGGCCTGCTTTTTTTGCTCTCTTATCTCCAGCTCCTTTTTGTATATGGCCTCCTGGCTCTTGGTTGAGGCCAAAAGTTTATCTTTCTCTTTCTTGTTGTTCAGAGCAAGCGCTTGTCTGTCAAAATAGTCTTCCTTCAAGGAAAAAAGTTCTTCCCTTTTATTTTCGTTTTCCGACTTGTGCCTCACGAGTTCATCCTTAGACTCACGAAGCTCAACCACCCTGCCTCTGAGTTTCTCTGAAAGCTGATCCAGGGTTTCAATGCCGTTTAAAGCATCAGAAAGACTCGGACTTACAAGGACAGTCTCAACAAAGGATTTCTCTTCCATTTCATAAACTGACCGAATGATTTGACTGAGGGCATCTGTATTTTTTGTTATACTTTCTTCAGTGGCTTTAATCTTCAAATCCAGTTGACTCAAGCTGTCGTTTACCGATGAAATTTTTTTTTCCGTCAAGGCAATTTCGGTAAGTAGTTTCCTACGTTCAGTTTCAAGGCGGCTTATGGCATTTTGGAGCGTCTTGGCTTGCTCGCTAGTTTCGGCTATCTGACCCCTGTATAAAGCGATTTCTTCTTCCAGCTCTTGAATCTGAATAGCTCTGCCGTTTATTTCGTCCTGGAGTTCATCCACCGTCTGACCAAAAACTCTCTCGCCAGCCAATAAAAAGACTAAGACCACCGCTAGAAGCAGTGTCCCAAACAGAAGTTTGCTGTAATTTCTTGAAAATGCCTTAAAATTCATCAGTTTGAAGCATTTTTAAGCCTCGCGATGGTCTCGCTTTTGCCCAAAATGTACGCAAGAGTAAAAGGGTCGGGCGATTTTTCCCTACCTGAAAGAGCAAACCTCATCGGCCAAAGCACTCGTCCTCTGCCTTCCTTTTCGGCAAACAGCATAATTTTTGACTTTATGTTTTCAACGCTGAAATCTTCTTTCGGAATTTCGTCTAAAAGCGCCGTAAGTGCTTCAAGGGTGCGGAATGTGTCCACCACATCGCCTTCACCCTTCCAAAGAAGCGAGGTCGCCCCGACCTCTGGTTTTGAAAAAAAGTAGCTAAGTTCGCCATTGTCAAAGAGTTTGCGCACATCGCTTAAAACAGAAATTCTTTCTAAGATGAAAGGCGATAACTTCGTTAGAATCTCGTCTGACACTCCATCCAAACCAAACTTTTTCAATTCGGCTTCTACCAAAAAAACGCTACCTTTGTCCCGCTTCAAATACTCTTTGTTCAACCACAACAACTTCTCAAGATTGAATGCTGCGCCGCTTTTCTGAAGTTTTTCAAGCGAAAATTGTTCTACCAACTCTTTCAACGTAAAAATTTCTTGAACCGTGCCAGGGTTCCAGCCCAAAAGGGCCAAAAAGTTTATCACTGCTTCAGGGAAAAAACCTTCATTCTTGTAATGCTCCACCGACACCGTTTCGCCGTGCTTTCGTTTGGAAAGCTTGCTTTTATCTGGAGCGAGGATGAGTGGCAGGTGGACGTAAATCGGCCTATCCGCGCGGAGCGCTTCTTGAATGAGTATCTGTCTTGGCGTATTTGAAAGATGGTCTTCCCCTCTCACAATGTGCGTAACATTCATTTCCATATCGTCCACAACCACGGCAAAATGATACAGGGGTTCGCCGACATTTTTCGCAATCACAAAATCCTTAAGTTCCGCGGTGTCAAAAGTTATTTCTCCTCTTACAACATCAAAAAAGGTGATTTGTTTGCCGGGATTTTTAAAACGCACAACTTCTACCTCTCCCTTGCCTTCCTTGGCTGTCTCTTTTGAAATGTACGCTTTGCCCTCGGAAATAAGCTGTTCAAGATACTTTTTGTAGATTTCCGTCCGTTCCGACTGTTTGTACATCTCGTCCCATTCAAGTCCCAACCACTTCAAGCCGTCAATTATACCGCGCTCGTATTCTTTCTTGGAACGTTCTTTGTCCGTGTCTTCAATACGAAGTATAAATTTGCCATTGTTTTGCCTGGCAAACAAAAAGTTAAAAAGTGCGGTTCTGGCAGTTCCTATGTGCATCGGTCCCGTGGGAGAGGGTGCCATACGGACTACTATCTTTTTTTCGGCCATCATAGAGCCATTATATCACAATTTAGGCACCAACAAAAACACTGGTTTGAGCGTTTTTATAAACTTCCTCCTTCCAAAAAAAGCTGTCCACCACCTCCTTCGGTGAGGAGTTTTGCGCAAATCAGATGTCCGAGATGATGGTTTATAACTGTAATTGAAAATGTAAAGAGCAAAAATCAAAATGACAATGTAAAGTCGTAAAATGTGGGACATAGTTTCCTAATTTTTTCATTTTGGACTGTCACTTTGATTTTTGATATTTTAACTTTACATTAAATATCATCAACCTCAAATCCTAAACCTGTCTTCATCTTAATTCATATCTCTTAAATCCTAAATCATATTTCAGTCTTGCCTCCTACATTCCCTCCTTTTTTAACTCTTCAACCAATTTTTTCGCCTCTCTTGAAAGTTTACCTGGGAGTTTTATGTTTACTCTTATAAGAAGGTCGCCGCGTTTGCCGCCGGAAATGGGTACACCTCTGCCGCGGACACGCAAGGTTTCCCCAAACGCAATCCCCGCGGGGATTGTCACGGTCAAATGTCCGTCCAGCGTATCTAACGCGTACTTATCACCCAAAAGCGCGCTTGAAAGCTTAACGTTTAGGTCGGTCACAAGGTTGTTGCCTTCCTTTCGCAAGTGCGGATGAGGTTCAATGTGGATCTTTACATATAGGTCGCCGGATACACCTCCAAAAACGGCTTCGCCCGCGCCTGAAAGACGTATCATCTCACCTGTATCAATGCCAGCGGGTATGTTTATGTTTATCTCGCTCGGCTTTTTCAGGATTCCCATTCCATTACAGGTATTGCACTTTTCTTTGGGTACTTTGCCCGAACCTCTGCAGTTATCACACATTTTGTTGGTTGAAAATGTCCCTAAAAAGGAGCGTTTTGTCTCGTGTATCTTTCCTTTGCCGTTACAAGATCCGCAAGCAATAGATTCAGTTCCGCTTTTTGCCCCTGAACCGGAGCACGCCTCGCAGGTGGAAGTTTTGTTTAAAACAATATTTCGTTTTGTGCCAAAAATAGCTTCGGCGAATGTAAGCGTAATATCTATTGACACGTCCCTGCCCCTCCTTGTCCTATCTTGTTTTCCGCCAAAAAAATCGCCGAATATATCGCCCAAATCAAATTCAAATCCCTGTCCGCCCTGACTTCCAAACCCTTGCGCAAAGCCGCTAAAATCCCAATCTGATGACCCTCCTTGAGAAGCAAATCCCCCCGCATCTCCTCCGCCGCCTGAAAAGACACGTCCATAAGTGTCGTATTCCGCTCGTTTTTTGTCGTCTGAAAGCACCGAATATGCTTCGCTTGCTTCTTTAAATCTGGTCTCATCTCCCCCGCCCTTGTCCGGATGGTATTTATGTGCCATTTTCCTAAAGGCCTTTTTTATTTCGTCTTTTGAGGCGGACTTGTCCACTCCCAGAACTTCATAATAGTTTTTTGACATATTTACTTTGATTACTTTGAATTACGAAACTCCAAATCCGCGTCTTTCTTTTCAATTTCGGCTACGGCTTTGCAAAAATTATTCAACAGATACGTTGTATATGCCTCATCATTTTTGCTTCGCCTCGCTCGAAATTGAAAAGTAATCCATCGGAAGCGAGTTTCGTAACTCAAAGTTGATTATACACTCTCCTTTGGATATTTCAAGTAGAAATCACGAAATGCGAGCAGAAACCGAGGAGGAAAAAACAAAGTCAACGAAAAACCGACTGGATCCATTTCGGATTCCAGACGGTTTTCTTTCCATTTACAACAACTAAAACAATTAAAACATTTACAACAATTCCAACATTTACAACTCCCTACCCTTTCTTCTCTTCCGTTTGGTTATTGTTTCTTGTATCTTGGTTACTGCTTGCATTCATATGCGAGCCAATTTTCTGCATTTCCACCGACAGTGCCTCGCTTGCCGATTTTATAGCGCCCACGTCTTGTCCACTCTGTACTGTTTTAAGCGCGACGATTTTTTCTTCAATGGTTTTCTTTAAATCCGCCGGCACTTTGTCGCCCGCGTCTTTGAGGGACTTCTCCGCCGTGTAGGATAGCTGTTCGGCCAGATTTT
>JAUYJM010000065.1 GCA_030689285.1 bacterium | reverse complement strand
TGCCGAATATCCATTTTGGCAACAGTCCCTAATTTATTGATTCATCTTACGACTTCGTAGTTGTCCTTTAACCACTTAAGCAGGTCTTCCGTATCTTTTTTTCTATCTTCTGAATCCAAAACTACAACGGACACGGGCAGGTCTCCGTTTTGAGTGTGAATTTGCCATACGGTGGCTAAAACCCCGCTGAAACTTTCTCCTTCCCCGCCTTTGACTCCTATAAGGTCGCGGTTATCCGTAAAGTCGTTAAAGTTTTTCAAATTGTCGGTCTTTATCGTGTCTCCGATTCTTATAAGACCGACCCTATCAAACACAATTCCTTTGCTTATATCAAACAGAAACGAACGTTTAAAATAAACGTACTGTAAAAGCTTTGTTATATCGCGCGCCGTAGAAATATTTTCAGAACTTACTCCGGAAGAATCGGCGAAGTAAGTATCGCGCATATTGAGCGAGTCCGCCTTAATATTCATATTTTTTACAAAAGTTCCTTCTCCCACAAATCCCGAGAGTATTTTAGCGGCGTTGCTTGAAGGTTGCATCAAAAGCGGATACAGAAGGTCCATTCCTATATAATTGTCGCCCGACTTAGGATAAAAAACTTGAGCGATATTGGCAGCCATATTCGGAGTTACTTTTATTGAACGCCCCAGATATATTATTTCGTGAGCGACGACTGCCGTCATAAGACCTGTCAAAGACGACACGGACGTCTTACTGTCTGCGTTTTTCTCTAATATGATTTCACCCGTTGAGATATCGGACACAAAGAAAGACTTGGCGCTAACTTTCGGTAGAACGGCGTCTTTTACGTTACTGTTGTTAAATGTACTGAGGACCCTGTTCGTCTCTGCCTCCAAGACGAGAATCGGCATCCCGATTTTCACAAATTGAAATACTGCTTTCGCGTCCTCGTTTGACAGTCTGATGCATCCTCCGGAATATCCGGGCGGCACAGGCTCCCCGTTGTCATAATGCGGCCAACCATGAATAAAGTAGTTTCCGTAAAATTGAATGCTGTACGGCATCCAAACCTCCCCAATGGACGAGTAGGCATTCACAGACTTTCCGAGTGCCGTATAATCACCTGTGGGCGTCTCCCACCAGCTTTTTTCCTTACCTTTTGTAAGCACAGGCACGGTGAGCGAGGCGACCCCGTTCTCGTAAACTGCAAGTTCCATGGAACGCAGATCTACTTCAATAAAACTTGCTTTATTCTCTATGTATTCCGCCTTTCTTGTAGAAAACTTCTGCTCGTCAGGGAATACAAGTTCTCCGGCATCGGTAAAAGAAACTTGCGATTCAGCGAGGCGAGAGTAAAAGTTTTGAACCTTCGCGGAGTTGGTGTTTTCAAGGTTAAAACGGCTGTACAATAAGTATGAAACTGCCGCTAGAAGTAGAATGATTGCGGCCGCGAAAAAATAAAGCAGAGTTTGACCTCTCTTTTTCGCCGTATTTTGACCGCTTGATGATTCTTCGGTCATATCCCCAAACTCTTTAAGAGCCCGAGCGATGTCGGCCTTCTGCCAGCCGACCTTTTGAAGCTCCGATTCCACCCTACCTGCCGGAAATCCGGCCTCACGGGCATCTTTGATGTATTTTTTTAATTCTTCCATTACCACTTCCCTATTTTATATCAGTTTCCGTCCAAAAGCATCCTCAAAACATCGTGGGGTTCGTCTCGAAATCCTTGGACAGCAGAATCATATAACTCTCACTTGAACATTTATTGATGTTTTACCCTCAAGCTTTTGGCAGGAGGAGATATGTCTGCCCGCCAAAGCTTTAGCGTCTAAGGGGCTTCCTTGGCCTGGGTTTAGTTCAAGAATTTCGGATAAAATGAGTTTGAGCCGTGTTGTAACGACATGCCAACCCAAAAAACGGCTAATACTGGTAGTATTAGCCGTTTTTGTTTTGGTGCGGGATACCGGAGTCGAACCGGTCACCACAGTTTGGAAAACTGTTATTTTACCGATAAACTAATCCCGCTTTCATCATGCTTGCAATCACAAAAAACTATATCAAACACCGCCCCGTTTCGCAATGAAACGGGGCCGGTGTTTCTCTGTTTATTTCGGCTAGCGAGGAGCGCCGCGTAAACTTCTTAGTTTACATGGCGTCCGAGCGAAGACGAAACAAAGGTTCAATACCTTTGAAATTGTCTCTTGAAAAAAGTGGACGAGCATTATTTGTACCCCAATACCAACGAACTTGCTCTTGGAAACCTTTACTTTGTTTCGCCTCCTTCTTCCTCTTCATCCTTCTTTTCTTCTTCTTCGTATTTGAATGACATATTTTATACTGCAAACTGCCGTTTGGCCTTTTATTTACCCCTACCCCTTGAACGCCTCACGTTCAAGATGTCGGGCTTATACTTTGCCTTAGCAGTCTGCTATGGTACTTGTTTTATCCTGGGCGACCTAAACTCCCCGTAAAAAGGAGTCTAACCTCCAGCGCAAGTTCCGCAAAGATTATACTACAAAACAGGTTTACAATTTTTTTGTATAATAACTCTTGACATTTTGTCAAAAACTTTGTACATCTCCATTTTTTACGAACTTATGTCTTGCCTGTTTTACGTTTCCTGAAAACTACTCCGCGTCACAGACATCGCACTTTCCTTCAGAGTTGACTTCCGCCCCGCATTTGGGGCATTTGTTTGCTTCTACCATAAACATAAAATGACTATGGAACTTGTCTCCTAACGAGTTCCTGCCTATAATACAAACCTGAATTTTTCGACCGAATCCAGATTTAACTTTAATTATACAACAGGAAAAAAACTAAAATACTGTATAATCTTGGTACATTATGTTTAAAAAAGCACCCTTACTTGCATTATTCTTTGTGATGGCTTTGGGCGGCGCAACTGTCTATAACCTCATTAAATCAAGAGAAGATACGACCATCTCTTTTTACTTACCTAAATCAGAACACATAACACTAGAATACAATCTGCCTAAAAAAGAGGAGATTAAAACGGTTCTGCTGAAAGAAGATACCGACCTTGAAAGTTCAAGCGAAACTGACAAGGTGCCTTCTTTACAACATAAATTTCCGACAGTATCAGTTTCAGAGCCGTTAAGCGGAACAGATATTCAGTTAGAAAACAGTGTAACCGAGAAAAAGGAAGATGAAGTAGACTTTCAAAAGCTCAACCTTGCCGTAAGACAATCTATAGTAAATATAATCTGTACGACAAAATTTGGCGGGTACTTTGCTCCCACATCAGGAAGCGGAACTGTCGTGTCTCCAAACGGCGTAATTTTGACCGCGGCTCATCTAGCTCAATATTTTTTGCTGAAGGACTATCCGGTGGAAAACTTCATTGAATGCGTGGTGCGCACAGGAAGCCCCGCCTCCCCCGCCTATACGGCGCGCCTATTATATTTGCCTCCAGACTGGATTGAAAACAACGCTACAAACCTTACAGAAGAAAACTTATTAAGCACCGGTGAAAATGACTTCGCCTTTCTTCTCATTACGGGACGCGCCATAAAAGACAAGACGGTTCCGGAACCATTGCCGTTCTTGCCTTATACTGAAATTTCAACGGAAGTTCCGGGCGACAGCGTTCTTATATCCGGATACCCCGCGGGTTTTTTAGACGGCATAGCCATACAAAAAGACCTTTATCTTACCTCTTCTTTCGGTCAAATAGACAATCTTTATTCTTTCACAGAGGGCTCAGTAGATGTGATCAGTATTTTTGGAAACATTATTTCTCAAAAAGGAGTGTCTGGTGGCGCTGTTGTAAACCTGAAAGGAGAACTGTCTGGAGTGTTGGTTACAGCTACAGAAAACCCGCAAACTTCTGAAAGGTATCTCAATGCAATCACCTTGCCTTACATAAACAGAGCTCTGGAAGAACAAGATTTATCCATTGGAAAGATACTGTCATCGCCGGAGTCCGTTGCGGATAACTTTAACCGAGAAATCGCGCCATCTCTTAAAAAAATCCTCGTGGATTCCATAGAAAAACGCTAAACCTCTGCTCTTTTTAACATCTACTTTCGCTTTTATTCGCGCACGGTCTTATTCGCGCGAATATGCGAATAAGAAAAAAGCGGTCTCATGACCCAAACAAACTTTGCAGGACTTCTTCAGAGTCGTTTTTCGCCGCTTTGTTTATCCACACAAAGTCGCATTTTACACATATACTTTTAATCACGAATTCATCTTTTTTATAAATTACGGAAACGGGCTTCATCATTCCACCGCACTCGTTTGCCCTGTCCCCCGGATTTATATCCACATGCTTGCTCCAAAGGCACTTGGGACAGTGGTTGGTATATCCATCTCCCCTTGCATCTTCGCCGCAATTTTCACAAACAAAGTTTTCTTTTTTTTGGATGAATTTTTTGGACATTACCTATTAAGTTAGAAGCTAGTACGGTCTTAGAGCCTATCTCCAATCTCACATCCGAATAAAATGGCAAAATTTCCAGACAAAAAGCGAGCTCTAAGTCGAAATGAACCGAGGTTCATAGAGACTGAAGCGAAGGTTTTTGACGGAAATTTTGTCATTTTAACGGATGA
>JAUYJM010000037.1 GCA_030689285.1 bacterium | reverse complement strand
AAAATACTTACAGTATTCTTCAAGATTTTTGACTTCGCCTCGCTCGAAATTCTGAAATTCTTAGGCCAAAAATTAAATTAATGAAGCACTGGCGCGAGTCATATCAAGATATGGCGAGCCCCGTTAGAAGCCCCGCTTCTAACGGGGCGAGCGCGAAGCGAAGTTTTGTAGCCAAAATTCATGGATTTGTGTGAAATGGTTAATTGGAGATGGTATTAGGCGCACCCGATTATGCAGGTTCTTAATTATGTGACATTTGATATGTTAATCTGTTATACTCCATTTTATGAACCAGTCAACCGAGCTTTACAAATACTTAAGAGACAACCCTATAATCTACGTGACCCGCGATATAGAGAGGGCTTTGGGTATTTTGCCCGGCACAAAAGGATTTTACATTGTCACTAATGATACGGAAACGGCTCGCCGTCTCCAATCCTCCGCTCAAGGCAAGATTATACTTATTTCACGAAATGCCATACAAGAAAATTTTACGAACAAAGGAGAGCTGAAAGACACCCACGAGCTCTTGGAGTCGCTGGATACCAGAAACTTCTTGAATACCATACCTTCTCCCAAGATAGTAGTCTTTAAAAATACCCCTCTTATTGAAAAAATTTGCGAAGAGTACGAACTCAAACTCATAAACCCGTCGGCGCTTTTAGCCAAAAAAATAGAGGATAAGCTGTCTCAAGTTGAATGGTTGGGAGATTGCGCAAAGTTTTTACCTCCATATGAGATTACGATATGCCGCCAACTCACATGGAAAGGTACGCCTTTCATAGTACAGTTCAATCACGCTCACTCGGGAGAAGGCACGATACTTATAGACAATGAAGAAATTTTAAAAGAGCTCAAGACAAAGTTTCCTGACAGAGACGTTAGAAAGACAGAATACATAAGAGGGCCTGTTTTTACCGGAAACAACATCATAGTCAAAGACAAGTTGCTTTTGGGAAGTATAAGTTATCAGATTACCGGACAATATCCCTTTACGGATTTACCTTTCACGACCGTAGGAAACGACTGGGGACTTCCAAAAAAAATGCTTGGAAAAGAACAGCGCGCGGCTTATCAAAAAATAGCGGGGAAGATTGGAGACTTGCTTATAAAAGATGGTTGGCGCGGCCTTTTTGGCATAGATGTCGTGCTTGACGAGAAAGCAGGAAAAATATTTTTACTGGAAATCAATGCTCGCCAACCCGCGAGCGCCTCTTTTGAGTCGCGTCTGGAGTCTCACACTGACGAAAATCTTTCGGTTTTTGAGGCGCATTTAGCAGGTCTTCTTGACTTGTCCGCAAAATCTTCCGTTCTTTCGGAAATAAGAAATGGCGGACAGCTAATACAGAGAGAAACAAAAACTTGGCAAGAAAAGCGGCCTCTTCTTAAATCGGAGGAGTTGTCCAAAAACGGCTTTTCAGTGTTTACCGGAAACTTTGGCAGAGTAAACGGCGAACTTTTGCGAATCCAAAGCGCGAACGGCTTTATGGAAAGTCATGGAGTCCTAAATCGCGACGGAGAAAAAGTCGTATCTCTTCTGCCGATAAATGAACTTGAAACTTCGGAACTTTCAAAAAACGCGAAAAAAATCATAACCCAGTATGAAAAGTTGCCTTTGGGCCCAGGCGTAAAATGTCCTTATTTTAACAACAAAAGAATGAAATTCAGGGGAGCGTCTCGCGCGCGCGGAGGTAAAGCGACGCCGGAAGAGATTATCGCGGAAGCTGAAGAGATTATTTACAAGAAAGGCCTGAATATCGTAACTATGGGCTCCGACTCCTTATACAAGATGCTTTTAGACAATCATATCGGAATAGATTGCTCCGGACTTGTTTTTCATATATTAGAAGCGGAGAACTTGGAGCGAGAAGGAAAGAAGTTAAATTTCAATCTGTCGTTTGCGTCTAGAAAAAGTTTTTTGAGAGCGGCGATTGCGCATCTCCGGCCTGCTCAAAATACTTCGGTGTCGGTTTTTGCCGAAGAAAAAAACAGCAGAGAGGTCTCTGTTTCCGACATCTCGGCTGGGGATTTTATCACAATGCTTTACGACGAAGAATCAGAAAAGCAATATGACCATATGGTTATCGTTACGGAAGTCACAAGGCAAAAAAATATGATTCTGCGGTTGAAGTATTTCCACTCTATCGCATGGTCTTCAGACGGGCATACAGGACACGGAGCCAGATTCGGCAAGATAGAAATTGAAGATGAAAAGCTTCCCATTACAAGACAGCTATGGACTGAAAAGAATCTGTCGGGAGAAGATAACCCTACGTTTAAACGAGCATCTGCCGCCAAAACTTCAGTAAGAAGACTTAAGTGGTGGTAATACTTCTGACGACGAAAACCGATGGGTTATATAAAAAATCAGAGAGACCTGAATAGGTGAGCGCAGGTAAGATTTTCATCTGTCTAGCCAGCTTGTCATTCAGTCATTTGAATTTTGCTCTTTTTTCTGGTATCGTTTTTTAATGATAACAGTTCTTGATATAAATGTGCTTTCTGGAGTCTTGGGCTTTGCTCTTGTTTCTTGTGTTTTTGCTTTTATCTGGGCGCCTCTGTTGACTTACATCTTGTACCGATTCAATATCACAGCGGGAAGAAGAGGAGAATTTGACCCTACATTTCTATTGGAATCCAGAAAGGATAAGATTAACACGCCGACTATGGGCGGTATTCTGGTCGTGGTTACTGTCGCCGTAATCACCCTATTTTTTAATTGGGAGAGGAGTTTTACTTGGGTGCCGATAGGAGTAATGCTTTTGTCGGCCGGTTTAGGCGGACTGGACGACCTTTTAAACATCTTTGGCACAAAGAGACGGTCTCGCAGTATAAAACAAGCACTCACGCTTATCAAAGTCCACAAAGATTGGAATATCAGAATTTGGCTTGCAATCACTCTTCCATGGACAATCTTTAAACGCACTTCCCTCTGGTTAGGCTCCGCGCCCGGCAAAGGCGTTCATGTGCATGAGAAACTCATATTTCAGTTTGTCGCTGGCGCCATAACGGCATGGTGGCTATATTTCAAGCTGGGTGAACAGTGGAAAGAAATCTATGTGCCATTCGCAAGACTTGACGGGGACGGACTTCTAAACATAGGCGTTTTGTTAATCCCTCTTATAATTTTTATAGTAATGTTTACGGCCAACGCGGTAAACATCGCCGATGGTATGGATGGCCTTGCCGGAGGAATGCTTATTCCGACATTTACAGGACTTATGTTTTTAAGCGTAGTCGCGGATATCCCGGAACTCGCGATTTTAAATGCCACTACAGTCGGCGCTCTTATTACCTATACCTACTTTAATATAAAACCGGCGAGATTTCAGATGGGAGATGTGGGTTCGCTTGGGCTTGGAGCCTTATTTGCCATAAACGCGGTTGCCATAAACCAAATAGCAACCATATTTTTCCTAGGATTTATGTTTTACATTGAAGCGATTTCAGTACTCCTTCAGGTCGGAAGTAGGCATATTTTGGGCAAAAAAATCTTCAAAATGGCGCCTCTGCACCACCATTTTGAGCTTATTGGCTGGAGCGAGGAGAAAGT
>JAUYJM010000032.1 GCA_030689285.1 bacterium | reverse complement strand
AAAATTATGCCGTCAGGGGATAGGTCTGCAAAACTGCACAAATCTCTTTGAAAAAGAGACAGTCATAACGTATAATTCATATATGGCAAGTTCCAGACCCATTTTTTTGTCCTATGTTAGGAACTTTATTTTTGGCGTGGAAGACAGTCTTGTATCTACGGTAGGGCTGCTTGCGGGGCTCTCCACGGCCGATGTCGGCCGCGGAGACATAATCACCGCGGGCGTCATTCTCATATTTGTGGAGGCTTTCTCTATGGGCTCTGGAAGTTTTTTGTCTGAACGCTCTATAGAAGAGTCGTCTCCCAAGCAGTCCGGAGGCGTCCGTTCTGTCGTAGACGCGGTTGTAATGTTCGTATCATATTTTTTGGCAGGTCTCATTCCCCTGTTTCCTTATATCTTTTGGCAACCCGCGGCTGCTTTTCCAATTTCCATAATCTTTACGCTTCTCGCCCTTCTCACTCTTGGACTTTTGAGCGCGAAAATTTTGCACACCAAACTTTTGCGAAGCGCCGTTAGAATGTTTGTAATAGGAGGTGTGGCTGTCTTTATAGGAGTAATGGTCGGCGCGGTTCTAAAATGAACGCAATGTTTTTCTTACGATTTAAAAACAAACCAGCTTTGCAAAAAGGATTTTCTTTGGTGGAGATTCTTATTGTGATAGGTATCCTTAGTGTTCTTTCCACGGTGGTGGTAACCGCCTTAAATATCGCTAGACTTAAAGCGCAGACCGTGCAGGCGGAGATAGTCATAAATCAACTCAATATCGCCATAGAATCGTTGGCCGCCGATACCGGATTTTGGCCGGGACGCGAAGCGGCGGCCGGAGGCCCTGAACCTCAAGAGGTTGGAAAAGTTTCGTGCGGAGCATCAGCGAGCAACAACGAAGTCCAAGACCTCGGCGACCCTCAAGCGGGACTGACGGCGGATTCCGGAGATTACACAGGATGGGACGGTCCATATATTCGCGAAGTTCCCTTAGACCCCTGGGGCAACAAATATTTTTTTGATACGGATTATGAATTGGACGGCTATGAAGAGGGTGAGAGAGCTGTGGTTATAGGATCGTATGGCCAAAATGGAGTCGGCAACAACCTCTATGACGAGGATGATATAATAAGAGTAATTTTTGAGGGAGTCTGTGCTCCGTAAAGTCATTACAGACTTAAAATTTTGTTTATGTATAAATTTTATGCTCTCTTGCAATCTTAAGAAGAAGTTTCTATTGAACTCGGGTTTTTCTCTGGTGGAAATCCTTGTCGTAATAAGCATTCTTGCCCTTCTATCCACGATGGTTATAACCGCCTTAAATACCGCAAGACAAAAAGCGAAGATCGCGCAGGCTAGTATAGTCGTAAACCAGCTTAATATTGCAATAGAATTATTGGCCGACGATACCGAATTTTGGCCCGGACGTGAAGCGGCGGCTGGTTCGCCCAGTCCGCAACAGGTGGGTGTAACCGCGTGCGCCAATGGCGACAACAACGAAGTCCAAGACCTCGGCGACCCTCAAGCGGGACTGACGGCGGATTCGGGAGACTATCCGGGTTGGAATGGTCCATATATAAGCGAAGTGCCATTGGACCCTTGGGGCAACAAATATTTTTTTGATACGGATTATGACATTGGAGACTTTGACGACAGAGAACAGGCCGTTGCGGTTGGCTCTTACGGCCCAAACGGAGTCGGCAACAACCTCTATGACGAGGATGATATAATAAATGTTTTAGTTGTGCAGGTATGCCCTTGAACACAGTCTGTACTGTGGATATCGTCTAGGACCGTATCGGCTGGGTTTGGTATAATTAAACATTAGTAACTAATTCTATTTTTATGAAGAATAGCTATAAATTTATTCTGGTCTTGCTTCGCCTTTCTTTGGGTTGGCTTATGTTTTACGCAGGTGTTACGAAAATAGCGGACCCAAACTGGTCTGCCGCAGGGTATCTTCAAGGGGCAAAAACTTTTCCGGGTTTTTTCTCTTGGTTTTTGGAGCCAAGCATCCTGCCTGTAATAAATTTTATAAATGAGTGGGGGCTTACTCTTCTTGGCGTTTCACTCATTTTCGGGGTTTGTGTGAGACTTTCCGGAGTGCTTGGCGCCGCGCTTATGATGCTGTATTATTTTCCAGTTTTGGATTTCCCTTATCCGAACGCCCATTCATATATTGTGGATGAACACATAATCTACGCTTCCGTGCTTCTCCTGTTCGCCACCGTAAACGCTGGGAGGGTTTTCGGTTTGGATAAAAAGCTGATGACGATGCCGTGGGCGGATAGACATTCGGGGTTAAGAAAGGTTTTGGGATAGCAAGTGTTTTTAGAGAGAGGATGCGTTTGACTAAAAAAATGTCGTTGGCCGCCTAAGGCGGCCAACGACATTTTCATTTTTTCTATTTCTTTTCCAGCTTTATCGCGGAAAATATGCTGGCGGACAAACTCTCGTCTGCTCTCGGCCAGATTCGGGATGTTGGACTTTCCTGCGTCCTTGTATCCTCCGGAGGCGGTTCATTTACATAATCTCGGCTATCATAATTATAATTTTGTCCTTCAAAAAAATCCCGCGACGGCTCTGTAGGCGGTATTTGCCCATCTCTTGCCGGAGCGTATCTTTTGTCCATCATTTCAAATCCGCTTCTTCCGTCATCTCGAAAATACATCTCTCCATTTTCCATTCTCATCATTTCCTCGCTTCTAAATTCCGACGGCATATTTCTTTGGCGTATTTCTTCAAATTTTCGCCTTTCTTCTTCCGAATAAGACTCTTCAAAATCCCCGCCCCTCCGGAATTCCATCATATCTTCGCCTTCATAAAAATTCCCCTCGTTCCGATGCATTTCATTTTGTCGCCTTGTCTCAAATTGCCGGAAACATTCGCCTACTATTCTCTCCACTTCAGCGCTAGGTCTTTCCTTCGGATTCTCTAATTTGAGAAGCCCATCGCTTCCAAGTTTGCTTTCAAGGCATTTTTTGACTTCAGGCGGAAAACCGAAATGCTTGTCCCCCCCCATTTCACCTCTTTCAAAATCTCCCTGCCTGTCGTCAAAACGCCTTTCCTCCATCACTCTTTCCTCACCTACTTCTCCAGAATTTCGGTTCCTAAAGTGCTTTTCAAAACAACTTCTCATCCTCTCGCCTATTTCTCTGCCCGGCGGCCTTTTCCCGGACAAGATTTCTTCTAGTTGCTCGGTTCCTATAGTTTCATTTATGCAAATCTTGACTTCTTCAGGCGCCATATCAAGTTCCGCTCGCATTCTTTTTGTTCCCTCCTGCATTCTGGCTCTGTCTTCGGGTCTTATCAAATCGTGTTTTACCGCAAACTCAAAACACTCTTCCTCACGGACTTTACAGTACGCGTCGCATTGCTCCTCACCCCGACAGCCGCCGGGACCTCTTCCTCCGGTCTTTCTTATCATTTCAAGTTCTCCAGCTGGTATCATTCCGTTTTCTGCGGCGAAATTCAGGCATTTTTCAAAAATCTCTTCAGACGGCGGGTTGTCGCATTGCTCAAATTCTCTGAGCGTCTTAAACGGAGCCTTACCATCCTCCACAAGTCTAAACATTTTCAGAGCTTTTTCTCTGTTAACTTCGGGCGGCAAAAGACCCGCTTTTTCGGCAAAATCAAAACATTCTTTGGCAATTTCTATAGTAGCCGGGTGGTCGCAGGTTTCTCTGCAGGACTCTTCGTTGGTACAGCCGGCAGGAAGCGGCACTCCCGAGTCTAGGGCTTTCAAAACTTTTTCCGCTTCTTCAAGCTCTCTGCCTTCCATAAGACCTTGAGATTTTGCATAAGCAATGCAGTCGCGCATATTGCTAGGCAGACTGCAGTAATTTTTACAGCTTTTTTCAGGGTCCGATACTCCCGCGGCGCAGTTGCCGGGCCCGCCGTTTGCCATAATACGTTCGTACTTTTTCAACTGTCTTTCTGCCTCTCCAATGCCATGCCTAGCCGCAAATTCTCTGCACGCCCGAATATTCTCCGACCGGTGGCAGTATTCTCTGCATTCTTCTTTGGAGGCGCAGCTACCGAGCTCGGCCACGGGAAATTCTATATCAGAAATATTGGCGGCAAAAGCGGCTGACGCAAAGATAATCAAACCTAAAATTGCTGGCAAAACCAACGCGTTTTTTCTATTCAAAAGGGTTTTGGTATTCATCTTTAAATGGATTAGTTTTTTCAATAGGATTCACCGCAGGCACGGCATCCTTAGCGGGGTTTGCCGAGGGCGGCACAACAGACGAATTTATATCTATGCTCGCTTGGTCAATAGCGTCTGTCGCGTTTTGAAGTTCGTCATCTGCGGGCCACGGTTTTGTTAAAAACCATAAAACCACAACTGTCGCAAAAATGACGCAAATGGCAGTATATATGGAGACTTTGTTGCTCATAAAAGTATATTAACACTAAAAAAACTTGAGCGAAGGCCGTTATCCACAAGTGTCGGAATCTGCAAATCTGTCCGGTTCTCTGGAATTTATCTTGAGTCGCTCCCCACGACATAACTTCTGAAGAGACCGTTCACATGGCCTTTGCCCAAATCTTAGTCATTTCAGAGGTTGCTTTGCATTTCGTGACTCATTGCGGTTACGATATAAGTTTCGCGATTCAAGATAATTCAAGACAACGACTAAAGAGTTTCAGAAAATTTAAAAAACCCGAGTATGTATAAACCCCTTCATACATTACTCGGGCATGTCTTCCGGCTTCGTTGAAGTCGGAATATGCTGTTCTTTCTGGAAAGAACTTTGGTTTTCCTGTAGATAAGAGCTCAAGGACGACAGCGTCCATCCCTGCTTTCGTTTTGGGAAGGTAATCACCCACCCAAAAACTTCATAAAAGTAGGCGCCGACTTCCACAAGCTCGTTCTTTGCTATTTCATAGTCTGAAGTAGTATTTATCGGCAGTCTCAAGGCGCTTTTGATGCACATAGAGACTCTTCCCAACAAGATGTCTTTTTCTTTCACTTTTTATCCTTTCTGTTTCTTACTTTGAATTACGAAACTCGCTTCCGATGGATTTCTTTTCAATTTCGAGCGAGGCGAAGCAAAAATTATGAGGCATATACAGCGTATCTGTTGAATAATTTTTGCAAAGCCGTAGCCGAAATTGAAAAGAAAGACGCGGATTTGGAGTTTCGTAATTCAAAGT
>JAUYJM010000018.1 GCA_030689285.1 bacterium | reverse complement strand
AGTCCGCAATCGGAAGTGATTATATCTTTTTTACCAAGAACCCGAGACAGAACCCTCCCAAAAGTGTAAGGATTGACGTGCGATTCCGGACTTTTGGGCGGTATATTTATATCAAAACTTTTAGACTTCAGCTCTCTCGCGAAAGCAAGCCATTTTTTCAACTTTTCTTTGTTTAAAGAAACTTCTCTTGACTGCCGCAACAGAACAGGCAGAAATTCACGCAAATCTACTTGGATTGTCCGCCAGTGCGGAAGAAGTCCCTCGTTGAGCTCTCCCCTGTCAATATCAACCGCGATTACTTTGGTATTATGAGAAAAAATCTTATCGTTGTGAATGACTTTTGTCGTAAAACGCGAACCCAATGAAAGCGCGACATCGCTTTTCTCTACAATTTCATTGGCTGAAATGTTGCCGTAACGGCCAGGACTCCCGAGATAGAGAGGTTCCGAACTTGAAAAAACGTCTATGGCTCCCCAAGTCGTAACCACCGGAATTTTTAAAGCACTAGCGAGCTTTACGGTATTTTTGACTTCTCCGGCAATTCGCACTCCTCCTCCGACAAAAAGGACGGGTCTTTCCGCTTTCAACAAGATATTGAGTATGTTTTTGGCTTCTTTTTCGCAGGATGTTTTCAAGAAGGGCGATTTTGATGAAGAGGGAGAGTAGGAACGAAGTTTTTCGGGGATAATCATTTCACGCTGTACATTGTATGGTACATCTATAAGCACGGGTCCGGGTCTTCCGGATTTTGCCATATGGACCGCTTTTTCAAAAACATATCTGACATCTTCTCCTTTGACTACCATCTCTGAATGTTTTGTCACGGGCTTCGCCATGCTCACTATGTCAGTTTCCTGGAAACCCCGCTGTCTGATTTTCCTGTCTCCTTTTATATGGAACATCCCCACCTGTCCGGTTATAAAAAGACACGGAATTGAGTCGTAGTAAGCGCAAGCTATGCCCGTAAGCATATTAGTGCCGCCCGGGCCGCTTGTGGCCATGCCGACTCCAAAACCCTTGACGCGAGCATAACCATCTACAAACATGGCAACCGCTTGCTCGTGATTGCAGGCGACATATTTAAGTTTTTTATGTTGACCGACAGAATCAATGATTTTCATTATTGCCCCTCCTTGGACAAAGGGCACGATATCTACCCCCAAAGAGGAAATGAAATCCGCTATATATTCGGCCACTGATATTTTCTTATTAAAAGTTTTCATTTTTTTAGTCGGTTATAAGTTAGGACGATTTATGAGAACCTATCTCCAATCTCACATCCGAATAAAATGGTAAAATTTCGAGGTAAAAAGCAAGCTGGAGTCAGAGCCATATCGAGATATGGCAAGGACGAAGCGAAGTTTTTTAACCGAAATTTTGCCATTTTAGCGGATGAGCTGTAATTTGGGTCTTATTTAGACGTTGAGATTAGAGATATGTTCTGAGACTTACCTTACCACTTTTGGTACACTCATTCAAATTAGTCACAGAAAAGACAGAGCGCGTACCGTTGAGTCAAGTTGTTCGGGCGAAGAACAGCCAGGAACGACTGACGAGACAATTTTATCTTTGAGGCACCAGCCAATAGCCCACTCTGCCAAATCCGCGTCTTTTGGCAATTCCCTTTTTTTTATTTTATCCACCTCCTTAACTTTAAACGCGTCGTAATTTTTATTCGTGGGTTTAAACCGGCTTGAAAGATATCCTTTAGCCAGAGGTACTCTGGTTATTATACCCGCGTTGACCTTTTTTGCCGCTGGAAAGATACCTTTTTCGGCAGTTCTGTCCAGCCGGTTATATAAAACCTGCACCGTATCAACCTTGATTTTTCTGGCCGCCTCTAAAATTAGTTTGCCACCGCTATCAAACACGCAGTCGTCTCCGAGACAAATTCCGAAGCATTTAATTTTACCCTCCGCCTTTTTTTTCTTGATAAAGATTGCTATATCTTCCAGATTTTTCAGAAAAAACCTTTTATCTTGAAGCGAGTTAATGTGGGCCTGATATACATCTATGTAGGACGTTTTAAGAGCCGAAAGAGAATCCGCGAGCTGTTTCTCAACTTCCGCCACTGTCCACGAAGCTCTGATGTTCCCCGGCTCGCTTTTGTGGCCGAACTTTGTCGCTATAACGAATTTTTTCCTGTTTCTTCCAAGCGCCTCTCCGATTAAACGTTCCGAAGAGTGAAAAAAATAACACTCGCCGGTATCAACAAAGTTTATCCCCAACTTAATGGCTCTCTTAAAAATGGCTTTTATTTCTCCGGTAGTGAAAAATCTGCCCCCCATACCGCTCCACTGGTGAGTTTCAATGCCAACGGCTGAAATTTTTAAACCTGTTTTACCAATAGTTCTATACAGCATAAATAAAATTTTTTCGTCCTATCCCCTAGAGCAAGGCTCTCGGGGTATTAGGCGAAAAATTTTTTGAGAACTCTTCCGTTCGGAAACACTCGCTTCGCTCGCTCTGTCCGCCACGGGGAAACTACCGTTTCCCCGATTCTTACAGAATCTGTCCACTTATTCGCTCTCGCAGACTCGAGCTGAATAAGTCTTGCGGAAGCTCCAAGTTTTCGCTTCCTCACCCCTTCCCACTAT
>JAUYJM010000014.1 GCA_030689285.1 bacterium | reverse complement strand
GTAGAAGATCTTCAAAAGAAAATGAAGGAGAAAAGCCACGTGGAATTTGCCAAAACCATGTCCGAAGCAAAGAAAAAATTATTCGCCACCATCAAGAAATGCTAAAATCATTTGGGGCTCATCTTAGGATGGGAGAATACTATACTTTGGAGGCAACTTTCCACGTCTATCGTTTTCCCTTTCGTCGATCCCCTCATCTTTCAGGCGAGTGAGAAAATAGGATTAAAGGAAATTAAGAGCCGAGCGAAGGTTATAGGATTGTGATTTTTCAAAAAAAATTTGCGCGTTTTCCAAAAATAACCTATAATATGCCGTACTCATCAGAGCTTACAGTTCTGGTGTTATAAGGTTTGTTCGGCAACAGACCTTATTAGCAGTTTTATTTAAAAGCCCGCCAAAAAAACCGATTTTTCAAAGTTATAATGGTGTGGCGCGACAAAAAAAAATGAAAAAACAGAAAGATTCAAGCAAAAAAGAAATTTCCGTTGTGCCACTCTCCGATAGAGTTTTGGTGCTGGAAATCAAGGAGACGGATGAGAAGGTTACTTCGGGAGGTATCATTATCCCAGATACGGCGGATAAGGGAGGCGGTTCTAAAAAAGGGAAAGTGCTGGCCGTGGGCGAAGGAAGATGGGAGGAAGGAAAACTTGTACCGACACCCGTTAAAGTTGGCGACACTATTTTATTTCAATGGGGAGATGCTCTAAAGATTGATGAAGAAGAATACCAGATAGTAAACGCCAGTAATATCTTGGCGATATTAAAGTAATATATTTAGTAATTCATCAAATTAATTTTCCACCAAAAATTCCCAAATTTTGGAATTCTTATAAATTTAGTATTCATTAACATATTGAGCATCAATAAAAACTATGAGCAAAATTATTTTATACAACGAAGAAGCGCGCAAGGCGCTTAAGAGAGGGGTTGACGCGGTCGCGAACGCGGTGAAGATTACCATAGGACCGCGTGGAAGAAACGTGGTGTTGGACAAAGGATATGGCGCGCCGACCATTACAAACGACGGTGTGTCTATCGCAAAAGACATTTCATTGGAGGACAAATTTGAAAATATGGGAGCAGAGATTGTCAAGGAGGTTGCTAACAAAACAAATGAGGTGGCTGGAGACGGTACGACTACTTCTGTTATCATCGCTCAAGCCATTATTGAAGAAGGGTTGAAGCAGACAGCTATGGGAGTAAACGCTATGGCGGTAAGGTCGGGGATTGAGAAAGCGGCGCAAGCCATCGTCGCGGCATTGAGACATATCGCCAAGCCGATTCAGAACAAGGAAGAAATAAAACAAGTGGCGACGATATCGGCTGAATCAGAAGCTCTCGGCGCTATAATAGCGGATACAATAAACAAAGTTGGCAAGGATGGCGTGGTGACAGTGGAAGAGTCCCAATCGTTCGGGGTGGAGTCTGAAGTCGTGCAAGGCCTTGAATTTGATAAGGGTTACGTTTCGCCGTATATGATTACCAACGCGGAGAGGATGGAAGCCGAATACAAAGACCCCGCGATTTTAGTGACGGACAAAAAAATATCCGTCATAAAAGAGGTTTTGCCGCTTTTGGAAAAGATGGCGGCGGTTGGAAGAAAAGAACTCGTAATTATCGCCGAAGACGTGGATGGAGAAGCGCTCACGACTTTTGTAGTCAACAAGCTTCGTGGCGGTTTCAATGTTCTTGCGGTCAAAGCGCCGGGTTTTGGCGATAGAAGGAAGGAACTCTTGCAGGATATCGCCATTGTTGTCGGTGCTACAATGATTTCCGATGAAACTGGGACAAAAATGGAGAACGCGGATTTGGATGTGCTCGGCAAAGCAAACAAGGTCATATCCACAAAAGACAACACTGTGATTGTCGGCGGAAAAGGCAAAAAAGCCGATGTTGAGGCGCGTGTTTCTCAAATCAGAAAACTTCGCGAAAACACCGATTCAAAATACGACATTGAAAAGTTGGACGAGAGAATCGCGAAAATGACAGGGGGAGTGGCGGTCATCCGCGTAGGAGCGGCCACGGAAACAGAGATGAAATATTTAAAACTAAAGATTGAGGACGCGGTAAACGCCACAAAAGCGGCCATAGAAGAGGGAGTAGTGTCGGGAGGCGGTGTCGCTCTTATAAAAGCCGGCGAGGCGGCAAAAGCGAAGATGAAAAATTCTTCACGAGAAGAGGAGGTGGGATTTTCAATAGTGCTTAAAGCTCTTGAAGCTCCACTTCGCCAGATTGCGGTAAATGCCGGCAAGGACGACGGCTCTGTAATCGTTGAAAAAGTAAAAGTAGGTAAGGGTAATTACGGTTACGATGCTCTAAAAGATGAGATGATTCCTGATATGGTTTTGGCAGGAATTATTGATCCTGTAAAAGTAGCGCGTTCGGGCGTGGAAAACGCGGCCTCGGCGGCGGCGATACTTTTGACCACTGAAGTGGCGATAGCAGACAAACCAAAAGAAGAGAAGGCGGCTATGGGAGGGGGAATGCCATCCGGAATGGATTACTAAGCAGTCGTTAAGTTTCGGCTTTTTAGCGGTATGCGAGTGAAAAAGTAAACCGCCCCCACTTTTGAGCTTTCTAAGCTCAAAAGTGGGGGCGGTTGTGTATTTCTTCGGCAGATGTACAATATCTTTATGATGAAGAAAAAGACTGCTAAAAAAGAGACCTATATCAAAAGGTATTTAAGGAAACTCCACGAAGAAAATATGAAAATGTTGGAAACCATAACAGGCCAGAGAATTAAAAGTATAGATGGAAAGTTTGAAAAAGCATTAGAGACTCTCTAAATAAATACACAAAGTGGGAGCGTCGCAATACGAAATGCGATGTGCAGGTTGCAAGGTTAGGCAAGGATCAGATAAACGGCCAAATCGCGCGATTTGGCCGTTTATGCTAATATTTGGTTCTAATGAAAACTATTTTCATCTCTATTCTTTCCGGCCTTGAAGCCAAGAGCATTTTAAGGACGAATATTTTAGGACGGCTTTTGAAAGAAGAGGACTTGCGGGTAGTCCTTTTCGTGAAGAGTCCGGAGCGCATAGATTATTATAGAAAAGAATTTTCTCACCCGAGACTTGTCTATGAGTCTGTAGGAGAATATAAATTTGCGAGAGCAAACCGTTTGTTTGAATTTTTCAAGCATTATCTCATCAAAAACCGCACCTTGTCACTTTACAAGAAACTGGTTTTTAAAGACTCAGGAAATCTCTTTAAATTTTTAGGAAGCCATCTGGTTTCAATCATTTTAGCCAATCGCCTTTTCAGGAAAATCGCGCGGTTTTTTGATTTCTGGCTTGCAAAGGATGAAATTTTTTCGGTGTTTTTTGAAAAATATAAACCGGATTTGGTTTTTCTGGCGAACCTTTTTGACGAAGCGGAAATTTCACTGCTTCGCGAAGCAAAAAAACGCGGTGTAAAAACGGTCGGTTTTGTAAATTCTTGGGACAAAATCACGTCAAAGGGCTTTATGCGACTTTTGCCTGACAAACTTATTGTGCCAAACGAAATCGTGAAAAAAGAAGCGGAAAAGTATGCGGATATGTCTGCTTCAAAAATCTTTGTCTCTGGCGTGCCGCAATATGACTTTTATTTTAATTCAGATGATTTGCAAAGCCGGGAAGAATTTTTCGGTGAAATAAAAGCCGACCCAAAGAAACCGCTTTTGGTTTACGCCCCTATGGGCACGGCTTTCTCAAATTCCGATTGGTTGGTTATTGATATGATGAGGGAAATCACGGAAAAGGAGCTAAATATGCCAGCCGAGCTTTTAGTGCGTTTTCAGCCAAACGACTTTTTTGACAAAAAAGAAGAGTTTACCAAGCGGCCGTGGATGCGTTTTGACCTGCCCGGAACGCGTTTTGGTTCTGTCAGAGGCGTTGATTGGGATATGAGCCGCGAAGAACTTAAGCATTTGAAAAATACTCTTTACCATATGTCCGTCTTGGTATCCTACGCCACAAGTCTATCTGTGGACGCCGCCTGTTTTGACAAGCCGGTTATAAATATAAATTTTGAAATTCAAAAAGGTCAACCTTCGCTTAAAACCCCGACACGCAGGTACGACACTGAACACTACAGGAAAGCCCTTGCCAGTGGAGGAATACGTCTTGCTCTAAACAGGCAAGAACTGGTAGAGTGGATACGTAAATATATAAATAACCCAGAACTTAACCGCGAAGGAAGAAAGCGTTTGGTTGAAGAACAGTGTTTTAAAACAGACGGCCAGGCGGGGAGAAGAATAGCAGAGTGTATTTTAACAAATTTAAAATGAGTCAAAACCAAAAAAGGAAAATCTGCGTAGTGAACGGTAAAAGGGGTGGCTTCAATGCCCTTTTAGCCACCATGAAAGCCATTGACGAGAGTACTGAACTTGAACTTCAAGTGCTTCTTACCGATATGCACCTATCAAAGCAGTTTGGCTATACCCTGGACTACGCCAAAAAATTTATAAACGTATCAAAGACGGTGCCGATAGGGCAGACTGGCGCGTCTGCCTTGGAGCGTACAGAAGCGCTAGGTCGCGGGCTTACAGGTATAGCGGCGGCTTTTGCAGAACTTGAACCTGATATCGTACTCCTTCTTGGAGACAGGTCAGAAACATTGGTCGCGGCCTTTGCCGCTCTTCAGCTTAAAATTCCGGTTGCTCATATTCAAGGAGGAGAAGTGTCGGGAAATATTGACGGCATCCAGCGCCATGCCATCACTAAACTTTCCCACATCCATTTTACGGAAACAGAACTTGCCAGACAGCGAGTCTTAAAGCTCGGAGAAGAACTGTGGCGAGTACACAATTTTGGCGCTCCTTATATGGATTTCTTAATGCAAAAGCTCTACACGCCAGAATCTATCGTGAGAGAAAAATACGGTTTAAAAACCGATGAGCCATTTTTATTGGTACTACAACACCCTGTAACTACTGAACCCAACAAATCTTACGCCCATATGAAAGAACTTCTATCCGCCGTCCTTGATACAAAGATGAAGGCTATTATCGCGTACCCTTGTTCCGATCAAGGGTACCAAGGGATTGTCGACGCCATTGAAGAGGAGCGCGAAAACCCTGATTTTTCCATATACAAAAACATTCCCGCGGAAGACTTTATAGGTCTTCAGGCTACATGCTCCGCTCTTTTGGGGAATTCATCGGCGGCCATTTACGAAGCTCCTTATATATACTGCCCGGCAGTCAATATTGGCAGAAGACAATTTAAAAGAGAAAAAGAAAACAACGTCTTTGACGCTGAACCGAACAAGCAGTCTATAAAACAAGCCATTGATTTTGTCTTGAATGATGAGCATTTTAAAAAACGAATGCGAAAGCCCAAGTGGATTTATGGCGACGGTAACGCTTACAAGCGGATAGTGAATTTTTTGAGAAAAGTTCCGCTTGACAGAAAACTCTTTGAAAAAAAACTCACGTACTACAGTTTAAGAAGGCAGATTTATGACAAGTATTTTAGAAAACTTTATGGGAAAATTAGGAGTATGTGGTAACATGGCGTAGGAAAAGGCATTGTAACGAAGTGGGTTTTAGCGAGTTAATTATATATCATAGTTAAGATGTTTAAGTAGTGCAGTTTTTAGCATTTAACTCCTCTTAAATGAATTTAGAACAAAAAACAGAGCTTTCCAAGATTATTATTGACCAGGCGGTTGGGAAATATGGGGATATTTTCGCGGCCTGTTCTTTCGGTAAAGACTCTAGGGTGATTGTTGATCTTGTCATGCAGGTCAAGCCCGATTTTCATTTCATAGGAATTGATACCGGATATGAATTTCCGGAAACCCTCGCTTACGCAGAAGAGCTTATAAAAGAAACAGGTATGAACTTTCGTTGGATAGGTCCTTCCGAAGAAGCCAAGGAAAAGATTGACCGAGAGTATGGGGATTCATTTATAAAAAACGACCAGTATAAATGTTGCGAGATGAAGATACCGGCCATAGAGTCCGTAATGGACATTTACGGCGCATGGATTACGGGACTGCGTCGTGACGAGACGGAGCACAGAGCCAATATCAGAATTTTTGAACCAGGCCAGATTGTAAAAGTCAATCCGCTGGCCTTTTGGACAAAAGAAGATATTTGGCAATACATCAAAGATAAGAAATTGAGCTATCATCCTCTTTACGATCAAGGTTACTCTTCTTTAGGGTGTAAACCTTGCACCACGGAAGGAAAAATCCGCACCGGAGGAGGAAGACAGGGGCAGTTTGAGAGAGCGGGAAGATTTGTGGGAACCTCCAAGCAGGGAAAGGAATGTGGTCTCCATACAATATAAATATTTGACTTTTCGTATTTTTCAGGTATTATCTTGCTTGGCAGTTGTTCAAAATGACAAAAGAAAAAAGCAAAAAAAGGGAAAAGAAAATGAGAATAATCGTACTTGGAGGTGATGGGTATCTTGGCTGGCCTACGGCGATGCACTTCGCGAGAAAAGGCCACGAGGTGGTCATACTAGACAACCTGTCTAAACGCAGAATGGAGGAGGAGGTGGCGGGTGAACCTCTCTTCCGACGACCCACTCTTCAGAAGAGAGTCCGGCTTTGGAGAGAGGTAAAGTTCGGAAGAGAGATAATTCTGCCGAAGTTGAATGTTTTGGATATCGCGTCAAACTACGGGGCGCTTCTTGACATTCTAGGGGAGTTTAAACCACAGGCAATAGTACATTACGCGGAACAGCCGTCTGCTCCTTATTCTATGATTTCCTGCGCCAGAGCTGTCAACACAGAGGTCAACAACATCGCTGGGACGCTCAACGTGCTTCATGCGATGAAAAATGTTGTTCCTGAAGCTCATCTGGTAAAGCTTGGAACAATGGGCGAATACGGCACACCTGATATTGATATTGAGGAAGGTTGGATTGATATAGAGCACAAAGGTCGGAAGGCCCGAATGCTTTATCCAAAACAGCCAGGGTCTTTTTACCACGCCTCAAAGGTGGCCGACAGTGTAAACATTGAGTTCGCTTGCCGTGTATGGGGACTGCGGGCGACCGACTTGAATCAAGGGGTTGTTTACGGGATAGATACGCCCGAAACCAAACTTCACCCGGAACTCGTAACCAGTTTTCACTACGACGCGGTCTTTGGTACGGCGCTGAACAGGTTCATAGTTCAAGCAGTAGCAGGAATCCCTTTGACTGTTTACGGAAAAGGGGGCCAAAAAAGAGGATTCCTAAACATTATGGATACGCTACAGTGCGTAGAAATTGCCGTAATGAATCCCGCAAAGGAAGGGGAGTTCAGAGTATTTAACCAATTTACGGAGACCTTCTCTGTGATGGAGTTGGCAAATCTTGTTTCGCGCGTGGCGAGCAAGCGCGGATACAAAGTGTCCATTGACCACATCAAAAACCCTAGAGTGGAAAAAGAGGAACACTATTACAACGCCGTAAACTCGGCACTCTTTTCCTTGGGGCTTAAACCTCATCTTTTAACGGAAGAAGTGGTAGATGGAATGATGCAAAAAGCCCATCTGGCGGTCAAAGACATTGACCTCTCCGTCATTTCCCCGAATGTTTTTTGGAGACGTTCGTAAGCAGACGTCCGTACCGAG
>JAUYJM010000076.1 GCA_030689285.1 bacterium | reverse complement strand
AATTAAAAAAGCTATTAATTCTTTAATTCACTGTCAATTATGTTCCATAGCTTGAACAAAAAAAATGAACTTGGGAACGACGCATTTAGGTTTCTATTGTGTAAAGTAAAAATCGCCGTACGGCGATTTTTACTTTATTCGTATCATTCATTCACGCCTTTCATTCGCGCATTTCGCGCGATGTCACAGCATTTTGACGTCTATGTTGACCCCCGAAGGCAGAGAAAGATTTGTCAAAGATTCAATTACTTTGCCGCTTGGATTTATGATGTCTAAAAGTCTTTTATGCACTCTCATTTCAAATTGCTCTCGGGCGTTTTTAAACACAAAAGACGACCTGTTTACAGTGTACTTTTTTATTTCAGTGGGAAGAGGTATCGGTCCTTGAATTTCAGCGTCAAACCTTGAAGCGGTGTCCAATATCTGTTTTACGGAAGCGTCCAATATCTTACTCTCGTAAGCGCGCACGCGAATGCGCAACTTTGAAACAGCCGATTCCTTTACCTTTGCGGCTTTTGTCGTTTTCTTTTTTGTTATTTTTTCTTTGGTAACCATCTTTGTAAATTTACAATAACCAAGAAACAAGATACAAACAAACTTCAAAAAGTTTTGAACTTATTTATTGATGTTTGAGGATTGTTTGGTTATTGCTTTCTTGGAATTTGGTTATTTCCAAAGTCGTGGCTATGCCACGACTTTGGTAACTACTCCCGCTCCAACCGTCTTACCTCCTTCACGAATGGCAAACCTTTGCTTTTCCTCCAAAGCTACAGGCGCGACAAGCTTCACTTTAAATGTAATGGTGTCGCCTGGCATAACCATTTCTTTGCCTTCAGGCAAAGTTACCTCCCCTGTTACATCTGTGGTTCTGATATAAAACTGTGGCTTATAACCTGTAAAGAATGGTGTATGTCGGCCTCCTTCCTCTTTCTTCAAGATATAGACTTCAGACTCAAAATCGGTGTGAGGAGTAACAGTACCCGGTTTAGCAAGCACCTGTCCGCGATGCACCTCTTCCTTTTTTGTGCCGCGAAGAAGCACACCCGCGTTGTCTCCAGCCATACCCTCTTGAAGCTGTTTATTAAACATTTCAATCCCTGTAACCGTAGTCTTGGCGGTTGGTTTTATACCCACGATTTCTATTTCCTCTCCAACTTTTACAATTCCTCTTTCCACTCGGCCCGTCACCACGGTTCCTCGGCCTTCAATGGAGAAAATGTCCTCAATGGGCATAAGGAAGGGCTTTTCAATGTCTCTTACGGGTTGCGGTATGTATGTATCAAGCGCGCTTGCGAGTTCAAGCACTTTCTTTGACCATTCGTCGTCGTTATTTGCCGATTCAAGCGCTTTCAAAGCGGAACCTCGTATAACCGGCGCAGTCTTTCCGTCAAATTCATATTTATCCAAAAGCTCGCGCACTTCCTCTTCAACAAGGTCAATTAGTTCCGGCTCGGAAACCGTATCGCACTTATTCAAAAATACGATTATTTTCGGCACTCCTACCTGCTTTGCAAGAAGAATGTGTTCGCGTGTCTGTGGCATAACACCATCCGTGGCGGCCACGACCAAAATCGCGCCGTCCATCTGCGCCGCGCCGGTAATCATGTTTTTGATGTAATCGGCGTGACCTGGAGCGTCTATGTGGGCGTAGTGGCGAGCATCCGTCTCATACTCGTTGTGCGAAAGAGCGATAGTAATACCGCGAGCTTTCTCTTCAGGAGCCGAGTCAATCTGGTCCACACCTCTAAGTTTTACATTTTGCCCAGCTCTGTTTAAAACAGCCAGGATTGCGGCTGTTAAAGTCGTTTTGCCGTGGTCAACGTGGCCTATTGTGCCGACGTTTACGTGCGGCTTGCTTCTATCAAAATCTGCCATAGTCGTGTAACGCAGGGCATTTAACGTGCAATGTCAGAATTATTAAACTTTTCTGACTCTTACAGCTTATATGCTACGCGTTTTAAGTTAAAAACTGATTAATAAATTAAAAAATTAGCGTCTATAAACCGACCGTTTTTGAAAACACAAAACAAGCTCAAAAACGCGCGAATTGCGATTAAAGTAATCGTATCAGAAACAACCAAAACACGCAAGGGTTTGATTCCCAACCACCCGAGCCCGATGAAAAGTGCGGGGTACGATTGATGATTTAGGATTTAGGAATTAGGAATATAGAGAATTTTCAATTTTGCAATTTTCAATTTTCAATCAATTTACAATGAGTCAATTTTCAAACAAAGAAATAGGCAAGGTAGGATGAACATTGGCTACGAATTTGATGCATTGAAAATTTTTCCTGCCATTCTTATGTAGCGGAGGATTTGTGAAAAATGAAAAAGGTGAGTGGCCTTATACATAAATTTGACTTGTTTACGAGATTAAAGTACATTGCTGTACAGATTAAATTAAACCCTTCGCGCTTGTAAGCACAGGAGCGTAAAAACAAGAAAGGATATGGTATGATGGCGTTATTCTCTTCTATCTTGCTGTTCGCCGGTTTTATCGGGACGTACAAATGTTTAGAGCGCTTAGTTAGCCACTCGGATGAAGCGCCGACGGAAATAGATAAGGTAATATTTCGCTCATTACTAAGTTTGCTGGCAATTTTTGTCGCGTTCGTCTTTATGTTTTTGTTATATGCGTTCAAAAGTTGTACTGACGATACGGGTTATCTTGCATATCCAACGGAGGCCGATATGAAGAATGGGCAAGTGTTCGCAATTCTCGCCACTTTTCACAGGGCGGAGGAAGGCGGGCCCAAGAAAATCGGACTCTTGCAAAAGGTTTCCGTCAAGACGGATGTAAGCAGGCAGACATTTTCGTACGAAATTCTCAACGAATCGCCGAGACACTATCAGCTTGAGTGGCAGAAGTACGACGGTGTAACCAACCTCGTCGCCATCAAAAAAGATGGCTTGGTCACCCTTGTACCGTACCCCCTCAAGCCCGAGCTTGAGCCAAAAGAAGTTTCGCCGAAGTCAATGGAAGAGGAAGATGTGGAGAAAGAGTAAGTTGTCCACCACCTCGCCCAAAGGTAGTATTTAATTTACGAAAATCACATCGGCCTGTTGAGTCCTCTCAACAGGCCGATTTTTTAGCGGAAGGATTTTCTTTTTGTATATCTACGACCCTGTCACTCAACTTCCGATAGCGGAAGTTGAGTGACAGGGGTGCGTAAACAACCGCAACCGCCAAACTTATTACAGCTAAACTCCCACCGCCATATGTGTGTGCACATTACCAAAATTCCTTGACATGAGAGGCAGAGTATGCTACTATATTTTTGGAATTCTGGCTCTTTGTCAGAACAAGAAAAAAACAAAAGGCGAAGGAAAAAATGAAAAAACTGACTGTTCTTATCGGACTTGCGTTGGTAGGCGTATTGACTCACGTTATGGCGCAGGAGACGTTAAAGGTGACCAAATCGATTGACGGCGGTATCTACCGTCCGGGAGGCCTTATGAGAATTGAGTGGAAGGCATATGGCCTCACAAGAAAAAACAACAGCGTAGGTGTAAACATTTACCGTAAATCTGCCGACTTGCCCGGAAAGCGTTTGCTTTCTGTAACAACGGCGAATTTGCTCTACTTGGACGGTGAAGTTTCAAACTCCGGACGATATGTATGGTATATTCCGGCAGACGCACCGCTCGGTTCAGATTACGTCGTTTATTTGGCGGCTGGCGGCAGTTGGACAATAAGCGAAACATTTGAAATCGCAGCTCCAGCTATCGCTGTCACAACAGCAACGGGTACGCCTGAAGTCGTTGTTCTGGCCGCCGAAACTGAGATTGCGCGGTTCAACATAGAAACTCGGCCTGCTCTCGGCCAACTTCAGTACGAATCATGGCAAATGAACTTTGAAGTCTCGCCCGGGTTTGAAGTTGAAAATCTGGGAACAATCAAGGTAATTGACACGGAGTCGGGAAAGTTGGTGTCGCATTGGAAAATCAACCACCTGATCGCCAAGGGTGACCGGCAAAAGGGGGTCGCGATTTTTGACGCCTTACACCCGCTTGAAGTACACCCCGGCAACTTCATGCTCAAGGAGCCAAGTGGCTCTTTGTCTGTGGTTGCCGACACGACAGAATTAGGTGGAGCCGTAATAACGGTAACCTCTGTCCAGTTGGTAGTCAGTTGCCCCTCAAAAAACTTTGAGATTGATAGCTACACTTCGGACGTCACCACCGAGGTTAAGGTAGAGGCCAAACTGTCTCAACCGGAAGAACCGATTGAGCCGAAGGACGAGAACTGCAATTATTCCGCTGAAAAAGATGAGTTTGTTGTGGTTAATATGCCTTACGAGGGCCAGAAACAGCTCGCTTACCTGCCTGAAAAGGAGGTGGGGAAAACGATGTGGTGTGTGGTATTTCTGGAAAACCCCGCGCCGGCCGGTTTTAATCGGCTTGTGTGGGACACGCCGAATTACAAAGCACACTATGATACTCAAAGCATTCATTTAAACGCCACGGGTACAATAGCTGCCTTTCGCCTACCGGAGGAGTTTGCCGCCACAGAACCAAACGCTCTTTTGCTTTTATCGGCAGAGATAAGGTTCTTTCAGATTATCGCTTTGTAGCCATCATTTTACACTGCGCAAACCGCTTGACTGTTCAGCTGAACAGTCAAGCGGTTTTTATTTTGCTTTTTATTTTTTACCTCTGTAATCCCATTCGCGACATTACGATTTCACATTATGCGGATTACCTTATTAAGTCCCCAATCATACATAAATTGTGCAAAGTAACCCCTCACACCCCTTATCCCCCTTTCCTACCGCGTGCCGCCAGAGCTTTAGCGGTGGAGCAAAGGGACGAGAGAATTTTCAATTTTGCAATTTTCAATTTTCAATCAATTTACAATGAGTCAATTTTCAAACAAGCAAGCAAAGAGGGACGAATACTGCTCACGAATTTGATGCATTGAAAATTTCGGGATTTGATTGAAAATTGCCTGCCCTGTGAGAGCGAAGCGATTTTACGGGGGAAATTGCAAAATTGAAAATTATTCCCTCCCCGCCTAAGAAGGCGGTACTTCTTACAGAAGCTGTCCACTCATTGGGCTTTTTATTTCGCTTCGCTCACAAAAATCCTCAATGAGTCTTGCGAAAGCTCCACGCATTCGCTTTCTCTCCCTTTACAAAAGGGAGAATTAAAGCCGTTCTTTGGCAGGTGTGAGGGGTTATTGTGCAAAGCTTAGCTTTGCACAATTAAAAGTGTGGTGTAATTATGTAATTGAATAATGGGTATTCGCGCAAACCTCATAAATCCTTTGTTTATAATACCATCCCCAATTAATGCTTCCACAATAATCTTACCCCAAATTTCGAGCGAAAGACGAGTCGGAGCGCGAGCTTAATCCTGGATAAGGCGAGCCCCGTTAGAGCGTACGCTCTAACGGGGCGAGAGCGCGACGAAGTCTTGTAGCCGAAATTTGGGGTAAGATGTGGAATGGTTAATTGGGGATGGTATAAGGTAAGAAAACGGCTAATACTGGTCAGTATTAGCCGTTTTTTAAACTCTGAACATAGGCGCCCGTTTACTTTCTGGATTCAACTATTCCTTGCGCCACGTTCGGCGGTACGATTTCGTATTTAGAAAATTCCATTGTAAATTGGGCGCGGCCTTCTGTCATAGAGCGAAGGGTTGTGATATAGCCAAACATTTCAGCCAGAGGCACAGAGGAGTGGATTACCTTATCAAGTCCTCTGTCAGAAACCTCCTCCACCTGTCCCCTTTTTGAAGCCAAATGGCCCGTAACATCTCCCATAAATTTTTCAGGCGTGATGACTTCCACTTTCATTATTGGTTCCAAAAGCACCGGCCCGGCTCTTTTTGCCGCATCCTGAAATGCTTGGGAAGCGGCGATTTTATAGGCAATCTCGGAAGAGTCCACATCATGGTACGAGCCGAACGTAAGCTCGCAGGAAATATTGGTCATCTTGTATCCCGCAATCACTCCCCTGTCCATCGCTTCATGCACTCCTTTTTCTACGGCAGGAATGAATTCTTGGGGGATAACCCCTCCCTTGACTGAATCAATGAATTCAAAATCATCGTATCGTTTTACATTTTTAGGAATCTTTTTTCCTTCTTCAAGCGCAGGTAACGGTTTTATATTGAGCTTCACGTGTCCATACTGCCCCTTTCCTCCGGACTGTTTTATATACTTGTGTTCTGCTTCAGCGGTTCTCGTAACTGTCTCCTTGTACGCCACCTGCGGTTTTCCCACGTTGGCTTCAACGCTAAACTCGCGTTTCATTCTATCCACCATAATTTCAAGCTGGAGCTCTCCCATACCCATAATTACGGTCTCTCCGGTATCAGAGTCGGACTTTACTTTAAATGTCGGGCTTTCGTCAGATAGGCGTTTTAGCGCGTAACCCATTTTTTCCTGGTCGGCCTTTGTTTTCGGCTCAATGCGAAGCGAAATGACCGGTTCGGCAAATTTTATGGGGTCCAAAAGTATCGGGTTCTTTTCATCGCATAGGGTGTCGGACGTCCTTGTGTCCTTGAGTCCTACGGCCGCCGCTATTTCACCAGCAAAAACTTTTTTCACTTCTTCGCGCTGGTTTGCCTGCAAACGCACTATTCTTGAAAGCCGTTCTTTTTTCCCGTTTGTGGCGTTGTAAATATACGAGCCGGCTTCTATTGTGCCTGAATAAACTCTAAAAAAAGTTAGTTGTCCGACATACGGGTCTGTTTGAAGCTTGAAAGCAAGCGCGGAAAAAGGCGCTTCATCGGAAGCTTCTCTCTCTATTTCTTCTCCTGTTTTTGGGTCAGTACCCTTCACATGAGGCACATCCAAAGGGGAAGGCAGATAGTCCACAACAGCATCTAATACGAGCTGGACTCCTTTGTTTTTAAGGGCAGAGCCGCAAAAAACAGGGAAGACTTTGACGCCAATTACCGCTTGTCTAAGTCCTTTTTTTAGTTCTTCAACCGGAATTTCCTTCCCATCCAGATAGTCATTCATTAGACTTTCGTCATTCTCAACAATCTTCTCCACAAGTTCCGCTCTGTATTTTTTAGCTTCTTCAAGATATTTCTCCGGTATTTCCGCCGCGCGCACAGAATTGCCCATTTCGCCTTCAAAATAGTACGCTTTCATAGTAAGCAGGTCTATGACGGCCTCAAATTCCGATTCTTCGCCTATAGGAATCTGCATTCTTACCGCGTTTTTATTTAATCTATCTAAAATTGATTTAAAAGACCTGTCAAAAGAAGCGCCGGTTCTGTCCAACTTGTTTATGAAGCAGACGCGAGGCACATGATATTTGTCAGCCTGTTTCCAAACTGTTTCAGATTGCGGCTCCACTCCGGCCACTCCGTCAAAAACCACAATTCCGCCGTCTAAAACTTTCAGTGAACGTTCCACTTCTTCCGTAAAGTCAACGTGGCCGGGGGTGTCTATGATGTTAAATCTGTGTCTAAACGCTTCGGCTTTCTTTTTTTTGTCGGCGTTATCAACCCCTTCCGTTTCAGTCAGATGATAGGTCGGAGTCCAGAAACAAGTGATGGCGGCCGCGGTTATGGTTATACCTCTTTCTTTTTCCTGTTCCATCCAATCGGTTACCGCCTCGCCTTCATGGACTTCGCCTATTTTATGAGACATTCCGGTATAAAAAAGCACCCGCTCGGATGTAGTGGTTTTTCCGGCATCAATGTGGGCTATGATGCCGAAGTTTCTGACGAATGGTAATGAGTAATCTCTTTGCATGGCGTTAAGCGTGTAAAGTTAGGCGTTAAGAAAAATAAAAATACGCCAAAGCGTACAAAGAGAATACAGCAAAAGACGAAAAAAAGCAAAATATGAAAAAATTCCTGCGTACGAACCGAGGTGGTTGTAGGCGAGTATTGCTACTTATCGGTAGATATTGCTACAGCGCGGGTGCAAAATCCGCTTGCAACGCAGAGATTCGCCGAAAAACGACAAAGAATCTCTCGACTCGCGGACTCGCTCGGGATAGTTTTTGCGAGTATTTTTGCTCAAGTTCAAGGCGCGACTGAGCACGCGACCAAGCGCTAGGTTTCGCTAGAGCGCGGGAGCGCGCGGAAGAAGCAACGAAGAAATTGAGCAACTTCGGAAGTTATTCTTTTGATGCTGATAATACGCCCCTGATCCTCAAGGACTTCTATTCTCCTCATATGAATATGAATACCGAATTCGCTTTTGTCTAATCTGCTTTTTAGGCGATCAAGTCTTTCATCGACGGCACCAAAAATTTTGGGTTTAACAGTATGCTTTTTGTGTGTCATTTTCTAAGTTTTTCGACTGCTATTATAATAAGAGCCGCAAGAATGATGCAAACAACCCAAAACAAAACCGTAAAGGATGTTGATGAAAATGGCGAGTAGGGATCTGAGCGCAAACGAAACTCGACTCCCGAAGTAAGCAAGAAGATTACTACTCCAACAAACGACACTGCCGAACTAAACAATAATATTTTTTGGTTTTTACTCATTTAAAAGGAGTTTCTTTACAAAAAGTGTATTGGTATTGAATTCTAGAGCTTGTCCAAAACCCTATCGCGATGACAATTTCACAAAATTCGTGGAAAAAATGGTGAAGATGAGGGAGGTGTACTGACGTACTCCGACCGAAGATGAGCCATTTTTTACCGAATTTTGGGAAATTGGCGCGCGAAACGTTCTCCGTAAGGAGTCCGTTTATTTAAGTGTTAGGGTTTTTGGACAAGCTCTAACCTGTCCAACCGATCTTCAAGACGCTTAACGTCATCTTTTGTCGCCATTCTTTCTTCAATAGCATCAAAACCATCCTTGACCGCACGGGCCAAATCGTCAATTTTCTGATCCGTTGTCTTTTTCTTTTTAGCCATAGCTGTATTATACACACCTCATAGAAACAGTATCAATGCATTTTTACGGTAGAATGTGCCTACAACTTTTTTCATATCAAAATTGACAGGCAGGTATAGTTTGTATATCTATCTCCTAAAAGCCCGAAAACATCGATAGAAGCCAAAGTCCCACTATTACAAGCACTATTACGGTTCCCAAAGAGACATTCTTTTTGTGTGGGTCGTCTGACAACGTCATTTCCCTCTCACGGCAAGTCATAACCACAAGAAAAGAAGCGAAACAAATGATGCCAATGGAGCCAACCGCCTTCCAGAGTACCTCACCCTTCATTACTTCCCATATTGCCGAAACACCCAAAAGAGCCAATACGGCGGCCGAAACTATAAGAGCTCCTAGCATTATCCTTCTTATACTGCCGAAAGCCGGGTTCACAACAGCAGGTACAATTAAGCCATCGGCGGGTTTGTTGTCTATAAACCGTCCGGCAATCATTATGATTATGGAGATAACAGACAAAAGGCCGAGAGTTAAAAACGATTTATAAATGACGTCTCCGTCAAATATTTCCCAAACGCCGAAAATGGAAATAGCCGAAAGAACAAAAACTATAGCTATGAAGAAAAATGAAATGCCGTCTTGTATTGCTTTCATGTTGACAAAAATTACCTGCTAAAATGTAAGTTTAGTATAGCAATAAAACCGAAAATGGAAAGCGGAGTTATTCACTTTCTAAACAATGTTCGACCGAGTTTTTAAAAGCTCGGTGCTTAAACGCGTCCTTCAAAGTCCTGACACCGGCCAGCGCGGGAGCAAAATCGGCTTTCAACGCAGAAATTCGCCAAAAAACGACAAAGAGAATCCATCGACTCGCGGACTCGCTCGGGATAGTTTTTGCGCCCTTCTCCCTAGTCACGAGCCCCGCAGGCCCGCCGTACGGCTCCGCTTTGGCCACACAGTCTCTATCGCTTCATCAGTTGTACCAGCGAGGAGTTTTTCCCTGGGGGATTCTACCGATTTCGCTTTATAAACTAAATCCTCTTTACTACTTACGGAGTCAGCTTGCGGTTCTTGGCGTTTCGGAGCAGGTTGTCCCGAAGCATCAGGCCCCTGGCTTTTGCCTCGTCCTTCCAAGAAGCCCGCTCGGATGTAGTGGTTTTACCAGCGTCAATATGCGCGATAATTCCAAAATTTCTCACCTTCTCTAGTGGGTAATCCCTTTCCATATATTTATTTTCTTTTAGAAATATCAATAATTAATCCAACAATATATCCGATTACTGCAAGAGGTATCCCATAAAATAATGCAGAGCTTGAACCCGGACCCCATTCACTTGAATTACTGTTAGCTACAATCATAAGAATAGCCCATACAATCCCAAATATAAATAGAGTTAGAGAGAACGAATACCTTTTAGGCCACTGTTTCATAATGATTAATTAAAATCACCAAGCAAAATGGGCGAAGGCCTTATTGGCCTCTGCCATCTTGTGTACGTTTTCGCGTTTCTTGACTGCCTCGCCCTCGTTTTTAGAAGCAGCTACAATTTCGTCCGCCAGCCTGTTTTTCATAGAAGTACCTTTTTTTGAATATGCCGCGCCTATAATCCACCGAAGCGCCAGTGACAACCGCCTTTCTGCCCTCACTTCTACCGGAACTTGGTAATTTGCTCCGCCGACACGGCGAGAACGAACTTCGGTCATAGGCGACACATTTTTTAGCGCCGTATCAAAAACTTCCAAAGGATTTTCTGTCTTGGCCTTCTCTTTTATAACATTGAAACAATCGTAGACCAAAGTACGGGCAATGTTTTTCTTGCCTTCTTCCATAACGTAGTTTATAAGTTTGGAAACTTTTTCAGAATTATAAACCTGATCCGGAAACAGTCTTTTTTTATTTTTTATTTTTCTGCGCATAAGAATGCTTGCTCGACACTAATTACTAATGGGGAACGAATGACACGAATGCCATCATAAATCCCTCTGCCCTTATTCGTGTCATTCGTTTTCATTCGTGGATTAGTGTCGTGTTATTTCGGCCGCTTCGCGCCGTACTGGCTCCTTCCCTTTTTCCTTTTTTCCACTCCGCCTGCGTCAAGCACTCCGCGCACCACCTGATACCGAAGCCCTACGTCTTTTACGCGTCCACCTCTAAGGAGAACTACGGAATGTTCTTGCAGGTTATGTCCCATTCCCGGAATATAAGCGGTTACTTCCATTCCGTTGGTAAGCCGCACGCGAGCGATTTTTCGTATAGCGGAGTTTGGTTTCTTTGGAGTTTTGGTTGTAACTTTAACGCATACTCCTCTTTTAAACGGCGAATTGAAAAAGGTCGGACGGTTTTTTATGGTGTTGAAAGAGCGCGTCAAAGCCACCGATTTTGACTTTCGGGGTGTCTTTTTTCTACCGCTTTTTATTAGCTGGTTTATTGTCGGCATAAATCTTATAGCACGAAACATATAACACGGAACATTTGGAAGAAATTAAAAATCCTAAATCCGATTCTGAATTGTTCCATGTTACAAGTTACATGGTTAAGTACGCACCACTCTAACCCATCTGCTTCAAAAAAGCAACCCGTTGTTCGTCTCGCCACAGTTTAAAATGACATTCCCGTAAATAACCTGAAGCATATTTCAATAAAAGGCAGAAGCGAGCGCCAGAAAAAAACTATGAATATTATCAAAATAAAGAACCCGTACCTTTCCAGATTTTCCCTAATGTAGAGATATTTGGCGGGAAGAAGCGAAAAAAGTATCTTTGAGCCGTCCAAAGGCGGAATCGGAACCATATTGAAAATAGCAAGAACTATGTTTATAAGTACGGCGTATATCGCTATTTCAACGAAAGAATCGGGAAGTCCGATTGTCCCTGAAAATCTTATAAGCAAACCGAACACCAAACCTATTAAAATATTTGATGCCGGTCCGGCGGCGGCCACAAGCATCTCTCCCCATTTATAATTTCTCAAATTATAAGGATTATACGGCACCGGTTTTGCCCAACCCACCACAAAAGGACTGCCTGATAAAATCAAAAGCCCGGGCAGAATGAGCGAACCGAAAATATCCAAATGGGGCAAGGGATTAAGGGTCAGACGGCCGGCAAGGCGAGCCGTAGGGTCGCCTTGCGCCTCCGCGGCAAAGCCGTGCGAGACTTCATGTATAACCACGGAAAATATAAGAACTATTATTATGAAAAGTGTCTCCATATTGCGTAAAATTAGATTTATGATAGCATAACACAACTTAATCGCGAATATTCCCGAATTGGCGCCGGAACGCGCTCCCGAATCTGCCTCCAATCTGTTTAGAGAAAATTAGGTTCTCAATTAGGGGTTGATTAGAGAATAAAATAACTATGGCTAAAGTTTGTCCTATAACCAAAAAGAAGTCAAAAATGCGAGGCGGTTATTCAAACCGCACTCGCGCTACGCAGTTCAACCCGACAGGCAAACGCCGAAGCTACCCCAACCTGCAAAAGAAACGTCTTTTTATACCCGAACTTAACCGCACTATCTCATTGGTATTGTCCACAAAAGCCATAAAAACCATAAACAAAAACGGGGCGTACGCAACGCTTAAAGCGGCGGGAATTGTGTAACAAAAAACATCCTTCAATCCTAAAACAGAAAACATCCCCAAACCCAACGGGGATGTTTTCTTTTTTAGCCCGCGCGCTATTCTTTATATTTAAGTGAGATACCGTCAGAGACAAAGGTTACCCGACCCTCTATAGTGCTTAAAGGCATCGCGTTTAATTTATTGAAAATATCCAAAACCTGCTTATGCGGATGGCCGTAACTATTGTCTTTACCGGCAGAAATCACGGCGTATCTTGGAGAAACAAAACCGACAAAAATTTCCGAAGACGAAGTTTTAGAGCCGTGATGTCCGGCTTTTAGGACCGTACTTGCAAGATTTTTGCCGTAGACGGAAACCAGATAATTTTCAATGGAAGACGGCGCGTCTCCCGTAAGCATAAAAGATGAGTCGCCGTGGACAAGTTTGGCCACTATGGAAGCCGTGTTGGTTTCAAAACCGTCTGTGCTTCTGTCTGGGAAAAGAACGACTAGACGGGTTTCCTTGTCCAGCCATATAACCTGTCCGGCGCGAGGATTTAGATACTTCATTCCTTTTTCTTCCATTTCAGACAAAACGGCTTTCCGTAGAGATAAAAAAGCCGGAGTATCGGCTCGCGCTTCCGTCTCCAGAAAAAGAGACACGTCGTAACGGTCTAAAACTGAAGACAGACCGCCAATATGGTCGCTATCGGGATGAGTAGCGAGAACCACGTCAATGCTTCGGTCATAAAACGGCATAACTTTAGAAAGCTCCCTTAATACCGCGTTATTTTGCCCGCCATCAATTAAAATCTGGTTGCCATTTGGGGCTTTTATAAAAATCGCGTCTCCCTGCCCCACATTTAAAAATGAAACGACAAGGTCATCGTTACTTTCTCTCAAAATGGCATACCATACCGCCAAAACTGAGATAAACAGTATTACCAAAACCCACAAATGAAAGGTGGAACGAACTTTATGCATAACACAAGTTTAACACTTATATACACCAAACTAAATTTTTTCGTCCTATCCCCGAAAGCAAGGCTCTCGGGGTATTAGGCGAAAAATTTTTTGAGAACTCTTCCGTTCGGAACGCTCGTTTCGCTCGCTCTGTCCGCCACGGGGAAACTACCGTTTCCCCGATTCTTACAGAATCTGTCCACTTATTCGCTCTCGCAGACTCGAGCTGAATAAGTCTTGCGGAAGCTCCAAGTTTTCGCTTCCTCACCCCTTCCCACTAT
>JAUYJM010000026.1 GCA_030689285.1 bacterium | reverse complement strand
CCGAATATCCATTTGGCCGATTTCCCCAAAATTCGGCTACGGCTTGTTTCAAATTTATGGCCAATACTTCCAGCATTAAGCCATAAATTTGAAACTTCGCCTCGCTCGAATTTTGGAAAAATCGCCTCAAAAGCCTATTCGGCAACAGCCCCCTAAGTCTAAACTATGTTTAATGAAAAAAATTCTATATTTTCTTGTTCCTGTTTTAGTTCTAGCTTTTCTCTTCTGGTATTCAAACTTTTCTTCAAGCGGCGCGCTTGTTGTCTACGAAGGACCCGTCCAACTTTCAACTTCAGAAAAATTCCATAACTTTGGCGTTGTATCAATGAAGGACGGAGTCGTCTCTTACGACTTCGTTTTGAAAAACATCTCTGAAGATGCGCTAGTTTTAAAGCGTTTGTACACATCTTGTATGTGTACGGAAGCAGTCATTTATTCAGAAGGCCAATCGCTTGGTAATTTCAGTATGCCCGGACATGGGAGGGAACCACGCCTAAACCACAATCTCTTTGCCGGAGAAGAGGTAAGGATTGAAGTAAAATTTAATCCAGCGGCGCACGGTCCATCAGGGGTCGGCGCCATTGAAAGAAATGTCGTGCTTGAGACGGAAAAAGGCGAACAGGTTGTCCTAAATATCAAAGCAAACGTAACTCCTTAAAGTATGAACAAAAAAACCATCATTGTCCTTTCCTCGGTTGTCCTGTTTGTGGCGGTGTTTTTATTTTTCCGTTTTTCTGATTTTGGACAGTCCATTCTCTGGACTGCGACGAACGAAGGCAAACATCTTCTACCTCTCGTTTTGGTCGCGGCGCTCATAGACAGCATCAACCCTTGCGCTATTTCGGTACTGTTTCTCACGATAGCGTTTCTGTTGAGTATCAAAACTGACAGAATCAAAATCTTGAAAATCGGAGGAGTCTACATTTTTGGAATCTTCACGGTTTACATTTTGATAGGGTTGGGACTTCTCAAAGCTCTCCACTTCTTCAACACTCCGCATTTTATGGCGAAGCTTGCGGCGGTACTTGTTATCTTTTTAGGTGTAGTGGGACTTTTGAACTACTTCTTTCCCAACTTTCCGATAAAGTTTAAACTGCCAAGCGCGTCACACGGACAGATCGCCAAACTCATAGAAAAAGGATCGTTGTCCGCGGCTTTTATTCTCGGAATTTTTGTCGGACTTTGCGAATTTCCTTGTACGGGGGGGCCGTATCTTATGATTCTCGGTATGCTTCATGACGCGGACGAGTACCTAAAGGGGTTGGGATATCTTCTCGTTTATAATATGGTTTTCGTTCTGCCCCTTGTCGTGATGCTCTCTCTTGCTGGCGACAAACATCTGTATGAATCGGTTGCGAAATGGAAAAGCCGAAATATAGGAAAAGCGCACCTTGTCGGTTCCGCGCTTATGTTGCTTCTTGGGGTGCTTATACTGGCGTTGTGAACTTATACCACCTCCAATTAACCATTTCACACAAATCCCTGAATTTTGGCTGCAAAACTTCGCTTCGCGCTCGCCATATCTCAATATGCCTCGCGCTCCAGCTCGTTTTTCGCCGAAAATTCAAGAATTTGTTAATGTGAAAGCGTTAATTGGAGATGGTATTCTTAAAATTAACCCAAAAAAAATATGGATACAAAAAAAATAACAGAACTTATAAAAAGAGCCGAAAGTTTAAGAGAAAGCGGCACTCCAGACATTTCTGGCGCGGAAGACTTGGCTTTAGCCGTAATGAATCTGGTGAGTCTGGAAGAACATTTCTTTTTTACCGGAGCAAAAACAAAAAAGCAGGAGTATTTTGACATTTTACCGGAAATCAGAGGACTAAGAAAAGAATTGCTGGCGAAACTTGTTCCGAAACACGAAGGCGAGACATGGTGCGCCTCCAAACATCTTCTGGCGGCTTCAATGAGACTTTTTGAGGTAGGTTCTCGTCTTGAGTCGGAAAAAAAGAAAGAGGAAGCAAAAGAAATGTTTGCCAGGGCCTACAAAGTTTTCTCAATGTTCTGGCTTTTAAGGCTAGGTCTTACTAACTTAAAAAGCTTGACTTCCGAGGAAATCTCAAGGAAACCTATGACCATGGAGGAGTTGGTGGCAAAATTGGCGGATTGTTGCAATGAATAGATTTGCGACCAGTTACCGGCAGTAAACGGGCAAATTTAAAAGCAAAATGAAAAAGTATATAACATTTTCAGTTTTTTTGGTCTTAGGCATCGCTTTAATCTTTGTGTCGATGTTTTTAGTTCGCGGTGGTGGAGACGTGTCCGAAGGGTTGGACGAGTTTGCCAAATGCCTTACCGAAAAAGGGTTTGTGATGTACGGAACATATTGGTGCTCGCATTGCCAAAACGAAAAACGCGCTTTCGGAAAAGCCTTTAAAGAAGTGAATTATGTAGAGTGTACGGACAACCCAAAGCTCTGCGAAGAGAAACAAATTACAGGCACTCCAACTTGGATTTCTGGCGCTGGAGATAGATATTTGGGAGAGCAGGGTTTGGAGCGGCTATCAGACGCAAGCGGCTGTCCTCTGGATATCTGACTGACTGTGAATTACGAAATGTCTTTTTCGGCGAGTCTTTTTGGCGCACGGAGATTTTTTACTAAAGGGACTGTTGCCGAATATCCATTTGGCCGATTTCCCCAAAATTCGGCTACGGCTTGTTTCAAATTTATGGCCAATACTTCCAGCATTAAGCCATAAATTTGAAACTTCGCCTCGCTCGAATTTTGGAAAAATCACCTCAAAAGCCTATTCGGCAACAGTCCCCTAAAAATCTTCTCTCTCTGGCGCCGGCCGCGCCTCCGAAGGCGCCTCTCAAACCTCGCCTCAACACCATTTCGTAATTCAAGGTGACTGATGGTTTACGAGGGAGTACTTTGAACGTCCTGTGGTAAAGGACTGGGTTTTACTCGTATCTTAAGGCTTCAATCGGACTTTTCTTTGAGGCGATGCGCGCGGGATAAATTCCAAAGACGAGGCCCACTGACGCGGATACGACTAGACCGAGTACCGCGGCTTGTACAGGAAAAGTAAATTCCCATGCGTTTCCGAGTTGCGCGGAAAGGATTAAACTTAAGACGAAAGAAAGCGTTGTTCCGGCAATTATTCCTATGACTCCGCCCACAAGAGTCAAGATGATGGATTCAAGAAGAAACTGAGTCAAGATGTCCTTCATAGTGGCCCCCACAGCCTTCCGAAGCCCGATTTCTCTCGTCCTTTCCGTTACAGACACAAGCATTATGTTCATAATGCCGATACCTCCGACAAAGAGGGAAATAGAGGCTACTGCGGTAAGAAACGCCGTAAGAACTGAAGTAATGGTGCCAAGTCTCTCCGCCAGATCGGCTTGTGTTTCCACAAAGAAATCGTCTTTTGACGGGTCGGTGATATTATGGCTTTGTCGGAGCGCCGATGTGATGTCTCTAACGGTCTGATCTATTTTAGTTTCGTCTTCGGCGGTTACGATGATACGGTCAAAGTGTTTTCTTCCCAAAATATATTGGCCGGCGGTAGTGTAAGGCACTATTACCATTTCATCAAAATTAAAGAAGGACACCTGACCTTTGGATGGCAGAGTGCCTACTACTCTGAAACTATGGTTTCCGATTTTAACCTTTTCACCAAGGGCGGAAAAATTTCCAAAAAGCTCTTTCTTTACTTTGCTTCCTATTATCGCAACTGAAGATTTTGACTGCACATCACTCGCCCCAAAAAATTCTCCCGTCTCGGTTTCCAGATCAAACATTCTTGCTATCAAATTTTCTTGTTCCGCGCTTCCTCCGCCGAAAACTGTCGATTGATAAGTTTCACTTCCGTAGGAAAGCCTGGCTGGCCCGAAAACTACAGGCATAATGTCTCTTGCGTATGGCAAGTTGCTTTTGCTTTTCAAAATTTCCAAATCCCGCTCTTTAAGCGAATCCAAAAATATGTTGGCAAAATCGCTCGGGCCCTTAGGTTCTCTGCCAGGTATTATCGCGATTGTGTTTGAGCCCAAGCCTTCCACTTGAGAAAGAATCAGTTTCTGCGCCCCTTGCCCCAACGACATTATAAGTATGATGGCGGTAATGCCTATGACTATTCCTAGAATCGTCAAAACAGACCGGCTTTTGTTGGTCTTCAGTCCCGTAAAAGCTGTTTTTAGTTGGTGGCGAAATAGCATATCTACTTAATAAATTCTTCCGCTCGGAATCGTCTGGTGACTTTTATGTCGCTTTTAAGATTCCCGTCCTTGAGCCGTATGATGCGTTCAGCATGTTCGGCTGTGTAAGTTTCATGGGTTATAAGAAGAATTGTGTGACCTTTTTTCTCGTTCAAGTCCCGAAGTATCTTCATTATGGTTTTACCTGACACCGAGTCAAGGTTTCCAGTCGGCTCGTCCGCAAAGATGACTTCCGGACCGGTGACCAAAGCTCTTGCTATGGCGACTCTTTGTTTCTCGCCTCCTGATAGCTGCGATGATTCGTGAAAAATTCGGTCTGACAAATCCACCGCCGAAATCGCGTCTTTGGTTTTTTTACCCCATTCCGTCTGCGGAATGCTGCTGTATAAAAGGGGCAGTCTGACATTTTCATAGACGCTTGTCTTGGGAAGAAGATTAAAAGATTGAAAAACAAAACCGATTTTTTTGTTTCTAATCTCGGCCTTCTCGTTTTCGGTGTAACTTGCTACTTCTATGCCGTCAAATTCGTATCTTCCGCTGGAGGCGTCATCCAAAAGCCCAAGTATGTGAAGAAGGGTGGATTTGCCCGAGCCCGAAGGTCCCATAACTGCAATAAACTCTCCTTTTCGCACGGAAAAAGAAATGGAACCAAGGGCTGAGGTTACAACTCCTTCGTTTTCGTATCGCTTAGAAATGTTTTGAACGGTCAAAAAAGACATAAACGAGAGGGTTGTAGTAACCACTTGAAGTTTTTTCCGTCTTATGGAGCGTGACGCTCGTTAATAATAGTAGGTCAAAGTTACAATTCAGGCTCTGTAATCGTCTCTCCTTCTTCTAAACCGTTTAAAATCTCCACAAAACCGCGAGAACCGCGAACTCCAGTCTCAACTTTTCTTTTTTCCGTACCGCCGTCATCTTGCTTTAAGAAAACAAAAGAGTCGCGGTCTTCTCTAAGAATCATTCGCGCTGGTACTGCCACTACGCCGGTTTTTTCGTTTGTCACCACCGTTACGTTTGCTGTCATTCCGGATTTGATACGTTCGTCGTCTTTGTCAAACTGCAGAGTGGTTTTGTAAGTAGGTACGCCGTCTATCACGGTGTCCCCGGGTTCTATAAAAGAAATTTTCGCGCCGAATTTAACGTCATTTCCATAAGCGTCAAGTGTTACAATCGCGGGGTTTCCAATCTGTATTTTTGCTATATCGGCTTCGGGGACATAACTTTCAATTTGAAAATCGTTCGGACTTATGATGTAGATTGCGTTTTCTCCTGTCATAATGATTTGACCTACTTTAGCGTCAATCTTTGTTACCAATCCTCGTATCGGAGAACGGATAAGCTTTTGTTCTAAAGTGGAAACAGCATTGTCTACTTGGGCGCGTTTGCTCTCAACTTTAGACTCGGCTTGTATGAGTTCTTCCACCGTGGCTCCTGCTTTGGCCAAGTCAAGTTCTTGTCTTGTCTTAATTGCCGCAATCTCTTGGGATGCTATGTTTTGGGTGAGGTTTTCTACTGCTACTATCTCCGCGCTTATGCTCGTCTTCGCGGTATTCAAGTCGGCTTTGTAGGTGGTCAAAGTGGTTTCGTTTAGGTTTACGGCGTTGTTTACGGCTTCTGACGCGGCAGTCAGGAAGTTTTGGACAATAAGAGCTTCTTCTTTTGCCGCTTGAAGCAAGGACACGTCTCCCTGTAAACCGTTTCTCGCTCTAGAAACCGTTTCAGAGAGTCTAAGTATCGCCGCGCCAGCTTCAGACCTAGCTTCTTTAGCGGCTATTTCAATTTGGCCGTTTGATACAAGGAAGGTAATCGTGGGAAAATTTGAATTATCATTGTCATACAAAGCATCTGTGAGCTTATATACAGAATGTTGAGCTTCGTTGGAAACATCCTCTATAGTTTGAGGAATGGTTTTGTAGTAATTTAAAAGTTTCTGTTCGGTTTCAAGAGCGGCCGTTTCTTTGATTGCGATTTCTTCTTTTCTGGTTCCTATTTTAAGTGCCTCAAGAGCCGCTTCTTCTGCCCTAAGAGCGGCTTTGGCGTCTTCCAGAGCCGCAAGTTCAATTCCTCGCTCCAGCCCCACAAGAATTTGGCCGGGCAGTACGACTTTCCCGACATCCGTGTAAACCGTAGAGACCCTGCCTGTTCTTTCAAACGAAAGCTCCAAGGACTCTTGGGATATTATCGTGCCGGTAACTAGGATTTCTTCACTCAAGTTTTGTCTGGACACCTTGAAGTACCGCCCGTTTTCTTCGTCTCCGTTTTTGACATAGACGAATGTGCCGACTGCTCCGGCAGCAACCATAAGCGTTATAACGGTTCTTAAAACGGTTTTAAAGGGATTAAACATATAAAAATCTGTTTGTGGGCGCAGTATAACACAATTTTTAAGATTTTGTATTGCTATCGCGCAAAGGCATCGTGCTGTATAGTATTTAAATGACACTGATTTTAGACGGCAGAAAAGCAAGAGATGAATTGGCAAAAAGGCTAAAAGCCGGTCTAAAAAGGTTGCCCGCAAAACCGGTTTTGGCAATAGTTCAAGCGGGGGATCTGGCGGAATCCAACGCGTACATAGAGCGTAAAAAGAAATTTGGCGAAGAGTTGGGTATTTCTGTCTTGCATATAAAAGTCGCGCCTTCTGGAGGAGAAGAAAAGGTATTGGAAAAAGTAAGCGAGTTAAACCAAAAAACTGAAATTTCGGGAATTATAGTCCAACTTCCTTTACCACCGGACTTTAACAAGAAAAAAATAGCCAACCGCGTTTCAGTGAAAAAGGATGTGGACGGGCTGTCGGATGCAAATTTTCAAAAATTAAAAGCAGGCGATAGTGGGGCGATAATTCCTGCAACAGCGCGCGGAGTTTTGGAACTTTTGGAGTTTTACTATATTTCCGTTGCGGGTAAAAAGGTGGCTGTCCTTGGCCGCTCACGGCTTGTGGGCGCGCCGATAGCCGAAGTGCTAAAACAAAAAGGGGCGGAGGTTTTTGTCTGTCATAGCGAAACAACAAATACCGCCGAAATTACAAGGTCGGCCGACCTCGTAATTTCGGCGGTCGGAAAACCGAAATTTTTGGGTACGGAATTTTTCAGAGATGACCGTACTCAAGTGGTTGTGGATGTCGGGATTACTGCGGTTACTGAAAAAGGCGCGGAAAAACTGGAAGAAGAGATGCCTAAAAGAACGCTTGTGGGAGATGTTGATTTTAAAAAAGTAAAAGATATGGTTTACGCCATATCTCCCGTTCCGGGCGGGGTGGGGCCTATGACGGTTCTCGCGCTATTTGAAAATCTTTTAGAGCCTATCTCCAATCTCACATCCGAATAAAATGGCAAAATTTCCAGACAAAAAGCGAGCTCTAAGTCGAAATGAACCGAGGTTCATAGAGACTGAAGCGAAGGTTTTTGACGGAAATTTTGTCATTTTAACGGATGA
>JAUYJM010000031.1 GCA_030689285.1 bacterium | reverse complement strand
CAAGGGCGACTGCTTTGAAGGGGGATACACGTACGAGTCACTTTACGTCTTGGGGGGACTTCAAAATCTGGACAAAACTCCTTCGGGCTCGTGGAAGGGAAACGAGCCACTTGTGCCAAGCGAAGCGACTCTTATCGTTTTTGAAAAAGACGAAGTAAAAGATGTGGGCTCTCCGGCGGAAGGCGAAAAGACGGAAGGGAATTCCGATAGCGAGAGCGGTTTTCCACTTGTGCTTTTGGCAGTAGTCGGACTTGTTTCCATTGCTTTCGGCTTTCTTCTAGGAAAAATTCCTTTTAAAACCGAGGTGGCGAACAATCCAAAGGAGGGAGGTCAAAGTGGCAATTTTCCGGAGAGTGGGAGAAGGTAGAATGAAAAAAAGAATGTGCCACCTCCTTTGCGTCACCGCTAAAGCTCTGGCGGCACGCGGTAGAAAAGGAGGAATAAGATTTAAGAAAAAGAAAGGGATAATAAAAGCAACAAGTTGCGTGAGTCCCATCTAATGCCATCTCCAAAACTCCAGTGTCTAATACAATAATAAATACAAAATTATCGGACGTTATCAGAAACGGCGGTGTTGGCGTTATTCCCACCGATACTCTCTACGCTCTGGCGGGTAGCGCGTTTTCAAAGCGGGCGGTGGAGAGAATTTACGAGCTTAAACATAGGGACAAAAAGAAGCCGTTCATCGTGCTTGTTTACGATGTTGTCGATTTGGAGAAATTTGGAGCGATTTTACCGAGAGGTTTTGCGGAAAAAGCTCATAAGTTATGGAAAGAAGAGCCGACGAGTATTATTTTGCCTCTCACAAAAACCAAAATGGTTGAATTTGAATATTTGCACAGAGGAACGGGTGAAATGGCTTTCCGAATACCCAAAAGTGAAATTTGTTTGGCATTTCTGGAAGATTTTGGGCCTCTTGTGGCGCCTTCCGCCAACTTAGAAGGGGAAAAACCGGCGGAGACGATGGAAGAAGCGAAAGCGTGTTTTGGCGACAATGTTGATTTTTATGTTGATGGGGGTCGACTTTCAGGTATGGCTTCGCGACTCATTCGCCTAAACGAAATCGGCGAAGTTCTTGTGCTTCGCCGATGAGTTTCAGTCTATTCTTATGCTTCCCTGCATTACTGTAGGTTGACAGGAGCAAAACTTCTCACGGTGCGCTTCCAACATTCCGGTTTGGATATTTAAATCACAGTCCTGGCATTTTTCACAGCACGCCACCATGTGAAGCATGCACGGTTCGTCTAAGTTCTTGTTGTATTCATGACATCTGCATTCGCAGACAGTCGGGTCGTCCAAATTCCGATCATTTTCGCACATAAAACATCCTTTCTTTCTATATTATATAATATAAAACCTAAAAAAATTGTAAATATAAGCATTTTTGTGGGATAATTGCTGTATGAATGCCGGTAAAGGGAATTTAAACGCCAAGCTTTCGCCGGAAAGCTACCACATAACCCAAGAAAAGGGGACGGAGGAGCCCTTTTCCGGAAAATACTTGGATAATAAAGAGAAGGGTGTTTATAAATGCGTTGTGTGTGGCGCGGAACTTTTTTCTTCAGACACAAAGTTTGATTCCGGCACCGGTTGGCCGAGTTTTACCGAGCCGTCCAATCTTGAAAATGTGAGGTTGGAGCCGGACGGAAGTCATGGTATGAAAAGGACGGAAGTTTCTTGCAAGAGTTGCGGCGCGCATTTGGGACACATTTTTGACGATGGGCCGGTAAAAATGTCTGATGGCCGTCCGGCAAGAGGCAAGAGATACTGTATAAACTCCTGTTCCCTTGACTTTGAAGGCGATTAAAATTGACAGATTAACTAAATTTATGGCCTACACAGCACATATAGTTGAAGAAAGTCTAACCGACATACACGCGCTTGTAGGGCTTCATATTTTGTCTCACAAGGTGGAGCTTACGGAAGAAAGGCACAATACACCATGGATTCCCCAATGGACGATAAGAGAAGTTGAGATTCCAGACGAGAAGGCCGATATAGTGGCCGAAAGAATAAGTCTGGTCTTAGACGAAAAGTTTCCGTGGTGCGTGGTCTTTAAAAATTCTACTCATAGATATGTAATCTTTCCTCGTAAAGTCTTTTCGGTAGACAGGTTTTCCAAGCTTCAATGCGAAAATGTGGAGGGCTATGGACAGTCGGTGGGAGTGTCCTGCGAAGATTGTGACTTCCCTTCTTTTAAAAAAGAATGGGAAAGGTAAATTAAAACCACAGACCCGCTTTGCATGGAAACTTTTTTGCCAGATTCGCGATTTTTAGGAAAAAAAGTCAGGTAAAACCCTTACCAGTTCTCATATAAAAAAAGCACGGCTTCACAGCTCATAAAATTTATTTTCAAAATTGTTATCCACAAAAAATTTTAGGGTAGTTGGGGTTAGAATTATACCCACGGACAAGATTTATAAGCTAATTTCTCTGCCGTTTAGGCGAAGACAAACATTATGACTGCGACCAGTACTAAAGCAAAACTTATCAAGATTCCTCTTGTGAAGTCGGTTCAGAAGAGAGACGGCTCTATTGTTCCGTTTGATTTGTCGCGAATTACAAAAGCCATAAATAAGGCCATGCTTCAAAATGAGGAAGGTTCTGAAGATGAAGCGGAGTTGGTCGCAAACAAAGTTCTTGCCGATATGGTTAGAATTGTAAAGAAATATAAAAATTTCGTTCCTACGGTGGAAGGAATACAAGATACGGTGGAAAAAGAGCTTATCTTAAGCGAATATGTAAAAACAGCGAAGTCATACATTCTTTACAGGGAGAAAAGGTCTAAACTTAGAGAAAAAGGGGTACAAGTACCGGAAAGAGTGAAAAATCTAGCAAGCGAGAGCAGACGGTATTTCAGAAACCCTCTTGGTGAGTTTGTATATTACAGAACTTACGCGCGCTGGATAGAGGAGGAAGGCAGGAGAGAAACGTGGATAGAGACGGTGGACAGATATCTTGATTTTATGAAGGAAAATTTGGGCAAAAAGCTCAAAGATGTTGAATACACAGAAGTAAGAGAAGCCATCCTAAAACATGAGGCTATGCCTTCCATGAGACTCTTGCAGTTTGCTGGAAAAGCGGCCAGGGCCACAAATGTCTGCGCTTACAACTGTTCGTATATAGCCCCCACCAAAGTGGAAGATTTTTCGGAGATAATGTATATATCAATGTGTGGTACGGGTGTAGGTTTTTCTGTGGAAAGTCAAAATGTCCAGCAGTTGCCTCAAATAAAGGTTCAGAATGGCAAAAAACACCCCACTTGCGTGGTGGACGACAGCAAAGAGGGTTGGGCTAAAGCTCTTACTCTGGGAATGAATATATGGTTTGCCGGAGAGGACGTTGATTTTGACTTTTCCGGATTGCGGCCTGCCGGAGCAAGACTTAAAACTATGGGGGGTAAGTCGTCGGGCCCCGACCCATTAAAAAGACTTTTGGAGTTTTCAAGGTTGAAAATATTGGCAAAACAAGGAAGACGTCTTTCAAACCTTGATGTGCACGACATCATCTGTATGATAGGAGACTGCGTAGTTTCCGGCGGTGTGCGCCGAAGCGCGATGATTTCCTTGTCGGATCTGGATGACGAGCAGATACGAAACTCCAAAGACGGGCAGTTTTACTTGACAGAGCCGCAAAGAAGTCTGGCCAACAATTCCGCTGTCTATATAGAAAAACCCTCAAGTACTGAATTTATGGAAGAATGGATGTCTCTTATGAAGTCAGGTTCGGGGGAAAGAGGCATATTTAATCGCGGTTCTCTGGTAAAAACTTTGCCTGAAAGACGAATTGCGGTGCTTCGTGAATATAAAGGATACTTTGACAGTACTGGCGAAAAGATTGTAGGTCTTATAGGCACAAATCCTTGCGGCGAGATCATTCTGCAATCCAAACAATTCTGCAATCTTTCTGAAATTGTGGCGAGAGCCGAGGATACGGAAGAGTCTCTTTTAAGAAAAATGAGGATTGCCACGATTTTAGGCACCTACCAATCTTCCCTCACAAATTTTCCTTTTATTTCAAAAGAATGGAAACAGCGTTGCGAAAAAGAAAGACTGTTGGGAGTTTCCATTACAGGCCAATGGGATTGTCCGGCGATTCGTGACGAAAAGATGCTACTCAAACTGAAAAACGAAGCCCTAAAGATAAACAAACAATACGCGAAGAGGTTTGGAGTCGGTGTTTCTACGGCTATCACTTGCGTAAAACCTTCAGGCACTCTTTCTCAGATGGTGGACTGCGCTTCAGGTATGCATCCCAGACACTCGCCTTATTACATAAGAAGAGTAAGGATTTCCGCGACAGATTCTCTGTTTCATATGCTAAGAGACCAAGGTGTGCCGTATAGCCCGGAAGTCGGACAATCTCCAGAGACGGCTACAACTTACGTCCTGGAATTTCCGGTAAAAGCTCCTAAAGGCGCGATATACAAAGACGACATAACCGCGCTTGACCAGCTTGAACATTGGAAAAAAGTCAAAGAAAATTACACCGACCACAACCCGTCAACTACGATTTCCGTGGGAGAAAACGAGTGGATAGACGTAGCTCACTGGATTTATAAAAATTGGGACATCGTCGGAGGGCTTTCGTTTCTCCCGAGAGACAATCATATTTATCAACTTGCTCCTTATGAGCCGATTGACGAGCAGAAATACAACGAACTGGCGAGACGTTTCGTAAACCTTGACTACTCAAAGATTTTAACCTATGAAAAACAAAATGAGACTGACCTTAAAAAAGAACTGGCTTGTGTGGCTGGAGTGTGCGTGGTAGTCTAAGAGCCTATCTCCAATCTCATCGCCACAAAGGGGCCATAAATATGGCTCATCCGTTAAAATGGCAAAATTTCCGTCAAAAACCTTCGCTTCAGTCTCTATGAACCTCGGTTCATTTCGACTTAGAGCTCGCTTTTTGTCTGGAAATTTTGCCATTTTATTCGGATGTGAGATTGGAGATAGGCTCTAAGACAAAGCAAAAAAATCAAAAATCTCTCCGAAAGGAGAGATTTTTGATTTTTTTGCTTTGTATCTATAAGCCGAATTTTGTATCCAACAGTGACTTGTCGGACGATAGCTATTTATCTGGGCCGGACGTTGCCGTCTGGCTCTAGCGTCACTCTTTCGCTATTTAAGCGAAAGTACGGACTTGCACCGCGGTAAGGATTTTGCCGTTTCATTCTCAATGTTGCCATTGAGCTCACCCCGTCAAATGACAGGGTGACTTTGTCTTTTCAAACAAAGTCGTCTCTGCTCGCACCTCTACCCGCGCACACAAACTTTTTGTTTTTTGCGCGGACGACGGGTGTTACCCGCTACCTTTATATCTGTCAAAAAACAGACCGGTGTTCGGACTTTCCTCCCGAACGCTAACTTTGGTCTCGTAAATATGCCAAATGGCAAGTCTGTAAAATAGCAAGGCCAAAATTAGCGTCCGGGCAACTATCCGATACAAAGCTTCTTGATTATACTACATACGTAGCATATTCGCAAATGCAATTCACGGCCTCCTAGTACCGTTACAACTTAAATCTGAACCTCCGTGCTTCTGAAAAATCTTTTGTTACCAATACAAAATTGAATAGTGTGGGGCTCAAAACTAAGTTGTAACGGCACGAGCGTGCAAGCTATGCTTTTTTCTCTTATAATGTTAGAGCTACCGTACACAGAATTTAAAGCCAAATCTATGAATGTCTCCAAACACACCCTCTCTTTTGTTTTGTTATCATTATTTTTTCTGCTCGTTCCGCTTGCGTTTGTTTGGACAAAAAGTTTCGCGTTGGGAGTGTCTCTGTCATCTGTGGCGGTTATTTTTACGCTCCTTTTGTTTTCCGTCTTTTTAGCGGAAACTCTCGCCACGAAAAACCTTTTTCTGCCGTTAAATTTTCTGTCTTGGTCTATCCCGCTTCTTGTTTTTGTCGGAGGGTTGTCATCGTTTGCGGCTTTTCCCGTAAGTATGTCTGTATTCGGATTAGGAAACGAAGTTACTACACTCATTTTTCTCTCTTCTTTGGCGATTATTATTTTCGTTACCCCTCAAGTTTTGCGCGGTATTACGAGTATCTTAGGTTCCATTTATCTTTTTCTTATCGGGATTTTCATTTCTGTATTTGTGTGGCTTTTGACTTATATTTGGACGGAAGCTTTTTCAATACTGGCCATTCATAATGTTTCCAGCTGGTCGGGATCTCTTTACAGTCTTTCCTTTTTCGCCGTGTTAGGTGTAATATTTTCCGTCTTCGCTTTTGAATTTCTGTCTCTCTCCAGGTTCAGAATGCTATTTTTCGGACTGCTTTTGACTCTGTCTGTCGGAGTACTTGCGGTTGCGGGGGCAAAAGAGGTTTTTATCGCCGCTTCGGCGGCGTCTTTGCTCGCGATATGCCTGACTTTTTTTTATGCCGAAACAGAGGAAAAGCCCGATGATTTTTTCGCAGTATTAGACGAAAAGAAAAAAGGTCATTTTAACTTGAGAGCTTCTTTGCCGTTTCTCGCACTCTTGATTTTTTTTCTCGCGCTCTCCATTTGGGGCAAAGACTTGAGTTTGCAAGTCTCCGGTAAACTCAAATTTCCGTCTGAAGTTTCAAGTGAGAACACTACCTCCGTTTTTTGGTCGGAAACATCCCGTTTATTTGTTGACACGATAAGAAACAGACCTATACTTGGGTCAGGACTCAATACATTCTCGCAAATTTGGGGGTGGAGTCGCTCGGAAGATATAAACCAAACGGAGCTTTGGGATAAAATCCCTCTTTCCGCGAGCGGATTTCTACCAACATGGTTTATAGAAGCCGGACTTGTTTTCTCTCTGCTCACAGTCGTCTTTTTTTGTCTTTTCATTACTGCAGGAATTTCTTCAGTCAGAAAAAAATTTAAGGAGGCAAAGCGTGAGAACAAATTTTTGATGCTATCTTCGTTTTTAGGAGCTTTGATAGGATGGCTGGTTCTATTTCTTGCTTCACCCGGTCTCTTGTCTTACCTTGCCACGGCTGTCTTGACAGGAATCTGTTTTGCGGTCTGGCAGGAAAACAAAATTTTGACTCTGGGTCGTCTGACTCTTTGGAAAGGAAAAAAAGGCATAATCGCGGGGACGGTACTTTACGTCTTGCTTTTATTGACTTTGCACAGTGTCTGGATTTTGGGCCGGAAAACTTACGCTCTTAATGAACTTTCTGAATCCATAGTTGTCTTTAATGAGACTCAAATGACGGCAGAGGCAGAATTCAAAATGTTGAATGCGGCGGAAAAAGGGGGAGAC
>JAUYJM010000022.1 GCA_030689285.1 bacterium | reverse complement strand
TGCGTCCATTTGTAATACGCGGGGTCAGTAGTATTTATTTCCCGAGACCAGTCGAAAGAAACTCCGAGGGATTTTATCTGCCGGCGGAATGTATCGCTATTTTTTTTAGTAACAACCCGCGGATCTTTGCCGGTTTTAATTGCAAAATTTTCCGTCGGCAGGCCGAATGCATCCCAGCCTATCGGATACAAGACATTAAAACCTTGAAGTCTTCTTTTTCTCGAAATTACGTCCATGCCGATATATGGCCGAGGGTGTCCGACGTGAAGCCCGTCTCCCGATGGATACGGAAATTCAATCAAGCTGTAATACTTAGGTTTTTTAGAGCCATTTTGAGCGTGATAAATACCCTTAGTTTCCCAAAAATTCTGCCATTTCTTCTCAATTTTCTTATGATCGTATTCTTTCATTATTACCTTAGTGGTTTTGGATACGGCGGATACATGTCTTTGTCTATTGTGCGAATGAAGCACGTGCGCCCAACATCGTGGCTCCAAGATTCGTTAGTCCCACCGCCAGGTCCAGGATATGGGTAAGATGAAGATACTGCCTTGTCATACATTGGATAAGGCATACCTCCCCCATAGCTAAATTCACGCCAGCCTTTCGGCATTGGCTGGGAAAAAGTAGCACAAAGTTCAAATTGAAGAGGACCTTTGACACTGTATTCATAAGTTTTCCCTTTTTCAAATTCAGGTTCTACGGGCAAAGACCATCCAGAAAAAGGATCTGAGAGTTCTCCCAAGGTTGCCGGCAATTTTTCTTTCTGCTGCCAGAAGTTTATGACTTGGTATTGGATGGTCTGCAGATCTTGTATACTCCTGTCATCCAAACGAAGCTGCCTTTGTTCTGCGGGACTGCCTAAAATTGAAAAGCTATAACAAATAGCACCTACAACTAGAATAATCCCCACCCCGCCCAATACTAGCCCTAATTTTTTTGAACTAAAGGCTGGTTGTTCTTTGAGAGTGTATCCATAACGAAAACCTACCAATAAGGCTACCACGAGAACTGTCAGCACTTTATAAATGAACCTAGAAGTTATCTCGCCCGATATAAAATATCTAACCAGAGTTACTAAGTCGCCTATTACTACCAAGGAAGACAAGAATAAAATAATATACACCACCCATTTTTTGAACATTTCATCCAAGCGTCCGAGTTCCATTTGGGAAAATTTATTCCAAAAGTATGATACTACTAGAAAAACTGGGAATACTATTATGAGGGTTGCTAGAGCTGTACGGATACCCTCGTATTGATATGTAGAATACCCATATTCATAGCTAGCATTTAAGACATCGGGGAAATGCTTGTTTAATGTTTCGAAAACAAGGTTAAGAAAAGATACTACTGAAGTTATTAAAGTTACTAATACGCCCAGACATAGGAAAAAATACCCTACGTTCGTTCTCGGCTTTGTAATATTTGTTTGTGTTTCCATAATGGGTATTATATCATATACATATTAGCCGACAATAGAGGTAATATGCGCAAGAAATTCGAGGATTTTTCAAAAAAATTAACAAAATGGATTGGCTCACCCCAGTCCATTTTGGTGCATACTCTTTTCTTTATAGGCATGTTTTGCTTGCGCTTTTTTGGAGTAGCAGCTTCGGATGTGCTTCTCATTTTAACCACAGTGGTATCTCTGGAGGCAATATATCTATCTATTTTTATCCAAATGACAGTAAACCAGCACTCAGAAGAGCTTGAAGAAGTGTCAGAAGATATTCAAGAAATTCAGGAAGATGTCGGCGAGATTCAAGAAGACGTGGAAGACATACAGGAAGAAATTCAAGAAGAAAGCCCTGAAGAACAGGAGCAAAATTTGCAATAAATTATTTAGCCTTCCAGACTGCCGTATTTGCGAGCGGGATAATGCGCTCTTTTGATTTCTCAAATACACAGAGTTCGCCTTGCTCTACTTTGCCTGGAAAATCCCCGCCTGCATCAGCTATGCTGGAAGCATTGCGGGCAGGTTTCATCATATCTTCTAGTGCATAACCCAAAGATAACGGCGAAGAATCTATCGCATACGAAGTTAAAATTACAAAAATCGGCTTGTCGCTCAACACTTTTTTCACTTGCGCTAGAAGTTTTGGCAGCATTTCTTCTATCTTCCAGACTTCCCCTTTCGGGCCGCGGCCGAATTTCGGCGGGTCCATGATCACCGCATCGTATTTGTTGCCCCTCTTCTCCTCCCTTTCTAAAAATTTAATAACATCATCTTCAATAATGCGCATGGGCAAATTTCCCATACCAGTTATTTCCTGGTTTTCTTTGGCCCACTTCAAACTAGAAGACGAAGCATCCACATGAGTAACTTCCGCCCCGGTCCGCAACGCAAAAAGACTTGCCACTCCGGTGTAACCAAATAAATTTAAAAATTTTATAGGCTCTTTTCTATTTTTTTCTTCGGCTCGAAGCTCGCTTTCTATAAAATCCCAGTGGCTGGCCTGCTCGGGAAAAAATCCCAAGTGGCGGAAAGGTGTCGGTGATGCCAAAAATTTCACCCCGTTGTAAGACATCTCCCATTTTTCATCAATTTTACCTTGCATCTTCCACCCTTTCTGTGCCCCCGTCTTGGAACTCCAAAATTTTCCATCCGCTTTTGCCCATTCGGTTTCTGGTAATGTTTTGGGCCACACAGCATCCTCAAAAGGCCGAACAAAAGTGTATTGTCCGAATCGCTCAAGCTTTTCGCCAACTCCTGTATCCAGAAGCTCGTAAGCATGCCAATCTTTGGAATAAAAAAGTTTAAGTTCCATTATTTTATATTTTGATATTTTAATTTTAAATTATCTGTAAGTAGCAATGTCCCAAGAAAAAATGGAACGAATGCCGTAACTTGCCACCAAGTAGGCACTTGCTTGAATATTAACCAGGCAAAAAATAAAGTAAGTAACGGCGCGATGCTCGAAAGAGCGTTTGACTTGGTGACGGATATGCGAGAAATTCCTTCCAGCCAAAAAATCTTTGATAATCCTAAAATGAATATACCGTTTATCAGGAGAAATATCAAAGAATCTTTAACTTGAAGTATTTCAAGGTTTTGTCTAAACGTATAGGCAATCAGCAAAATAATGGGCGCTGCTATTATACTGCGCAGAAACAGTATTGTTTCTGTTGAGGAAATTTTTTTTGCCTTCTGTTGTAAAAGGTTTCCGAAAGGCGCGACAAATGTCGCCATCAGGATAAAAAGGTCACCAGAATTAACCTTTGAAAAATTTGGGGCAAGCACAATAATAGCTCCCAGTATCATAAGAGCCGAACCGATTTTCGACTCAAAAGAAAAAGGCTCTTTGCGAATAACATGGAAAAGAATATAAGATGTGTATACTTCAAACAAGCCTATTATGCTGGCGTTTCCGGGTGTGGTCTTGGTCAAGCCGTAAAAATTGAAAACATAATAAAGAACCCCTATAAATAAAACTATACCTAAAACATATTTCCATAAAATTATATTCTTAAGCTCATGCAATTTATTTTTATACAAAACGATGGCAAAGAATACAACACTCGCGAAGAAAGTGCTTACGGCAAGAGAAATAAAGCTTGGAACTGCTTTATAAGAAAGAACGGTTATAATGGGAAACAAACTCCAGGTAAGAGCTCCGGAAAAAATATACAACTCGCCTTTGCGCTCTTCGATCACAACTAAATATTCCCGTTTAATGCTCCCCTAGTTTTCGGCCCCACTATTCCATCCGGAACAAGGTTATGTAGTTTTTGGAAATTAACAACAGCAGCTTTAGTGAGTGAGCCAAACATACCGTCAAATGTAAGCTTGGGATTAGCTTCCAGAATGCTCTGCAGGCATTTCACTTCCTCGCTTCTGCTTCCAAATTTTAGAGTCGCAATGATAGGGCAGGAGGGTGTTGGGATAACTGGCGCAAGGGTTGTAAACGAAGTGCAAAGCAAACCAGTCGTTGTGCTAAATTTATCTCCCAAATTGCAAACAACTTTAAAACCGCTACTTATTTTCCTGCTGCCGCTGCTACTAACAGGGGCATTTACAGTAGTAAAATTCCAGGTGGTGCCATCTGCGATACCAGCATAGCTGTTTGAATTAACATCATCAAATGCGGTAGCGTCTATTTGTATATAATATTCGGTTTGGTAGTTAAGCTCATTAGTGGGATCAATTGTGATTGTGGTAGTGCCTGTGCCTGTAACATTCGCAGAACCTACCGCAATAGTTTCAACAGTAGAATCATCTGAAACTTTTTTTATTGTTATGTTACCTGTTTCTACGTCTACAGCTTCATCAAAAGTTATTACAAGATTGGAAGTCAAGGTAACCCCTGTGGCTTCGTCTAGAGGGGAGAGAGTTGAAACAGTAGGATTTGTGAAGTCTCCAGTCGTAAAATTCCAGGTGGTTTCGTCTGCTATGCCGGCATAGCTGTTGCTTGCCGCATCATCAAAAGCAGTGGCATCTATTTGCACATAGTAGGCGGTTTGTTCTGTCAGTGTTCCCGTGGGATTTATTGTTATTGTATCTGTTCCTGTGCCTGTGACATTGCCTGAAGTTACATCAATGGTTTCAAACACAGAATCATCACTGGCTTTGTATATCACTATATCTCCTGTTTCTACGTCAACTGCTTCGTCGAATGTTATTACCAAATTAGCTGCGAGAGCTATCCCAGTCGCTTCGTCGGCGGGAGATAGGGTGGAGACGGTGGGGGCGGTGGCATCGGGGGGCACTCCTGTATAAATCTCCATCTGATCTCCGCTCACAATTATATTGCTCCCATCGGAATCTAAGCTAGCTCTGTACCAATTTTTGTTCACATCTCCCGCCGTTTGCTCTTCGTTCCAGGTAGCCCCGCCATCTTCCGAAAGATATACTCTTCCGGCATAGGCGGCAGCGACAATTACACTCCCGTCGTCGTCCATATCTAATCCGTACCAATTTTTCGAGATATCTCCCGCCGGCTGCCGCTCCGTCCAATTCGCGCCGCTGTCGGAAGAAGTGTAAATTCTACCATTAACTCCATCTCCGCTTACGACCAGATTTGTTCCAGTATTGTCAGCGTAGCCTGAGAACCAGTTGCGGTTCACATCTCCCGCCGGCTGCCGCTCCGTCCAGTTCGCACCGCTGTCGGAAGAAGTGTACAATCGGCCGCCATAAGCTCCGGCTATGAGAAAGCTTCCGTCTGCATCGAAAGATCCCGCAAACCAAGTTTTAGTAATATCTCCAGCCGGCTGTCGCTCGATCCAGTTCGCGCCGCTGTCGGAAGAAGTGTAGAAACGCCCATTTTGAAACGCTGCCAACATGTTGGAGCCATCTGCATCTACTGCCACTATTCCCACATTGGCGAAACTAGTGGAAATAGAAGCCAAACTCCATGTAGCCCCGCTATCTGTAGAATAATATATTAATCCTCCACCCGCAGTACCCGCTATAAGGTGACTACCGTCCGCGTCTGAAGCTACGGCTACCCAATTAAGGTTCATATCTCCCGCCGGCTGCCGTTCCGTCCAGTTCTCGCCGCTGTCGGAAGAGGTGTACAAGCGGCCGCCATAAACTCCGGCTATAAGAAAGCTTCCGTCCGCGTCCGAGGCCACTGCCTCCCAACTTTTTATGCCACCTCCCGCCGGCTGTCTTTCGGTCCACGTATGAGAAGCTAGTGCATTAGCTGGAACTAAGAAAATTCCAATCAACAAAACCGCTACTATTTTTGTAAAATATGAATTTGATTTTTTAATGTATTTAATCATAACTAAAAATATATTGTTCTAATAATTAATGTTTATTACCTCCACTACCTCTTGGTGCTGCTTCTGTCTTAAACGACCAATTTTTTTTGTTAGATATGCCAGTGTATGAATTACCTAAAAGATCGCTAAACGCCGCAGCATCAATGTTAACATAATAGGCAGTGCCAAAATCTAAGTCACTGATTGGATTTATGGTAATAGTATTAGTCCCAGAACCTGTGACTTGTTCGGAACTTACATCTATGCTTTCTACTATTTTACCACCAGACTTCTTGATTACAATTTTGCCTGCTTTAGCGGTCACTGCTTCATCGAACGTCATAATCAAATTCGCGTTAGGTGTTGCATCACTAGAGTTATCCGCTGGAAAAGAGCTCAAAATCACGGGAGCAAATGTATCAATCATTCCCGTATAAACATGCACAGTTGGTAATCCAGAAAAAACTTGATTTTTTGTCATAAAAATATGGCTTGCGTCAGAATCTACAGATACTGAAATCCAATATTGTGTCGTGTCTCCTGCTGGTTGAACTTCGCTCCACGTAGAACCGCTGTCGTCAGAAACATAAACTCGTCCACCGTACACTGCAGCAACCACATAGCTTCCGTCGTCACTAATTGCTAAATCCTGCCAATCTTGATCTGTGCTACCTAAAGGCTGGCTTTCCGTCCAAGTTGCCCCGAAATCAGATGAAGAATATAGTCTGCCACCATCTACTCCCACGACAATTGTGCTTCCATCGCTATTCATTGCTACTGATTGCCAGCTCTCTATTATGTTTCCCGCTGGCTGCCTCTCTGTCCATGAAGTTCCAGAATTGGAAGAAGTATACATGCGGCCATCGTATGCGCCAACAATTATAAATGAACCATCGTTACTTACTGCAGATAAAATCCAATCAGCGGAGGCTCCTCCGGGTTGCCGAGTTGTCCAGTTTTTTCCAGAATTAGTGGAAATGTATACATCTCTATAGTGAACTGTCGCCACTAATGTTGATCCGTCAGCATCGGATGCCACAGATTGCCAAGGATAGTCGAAGTCTCCCGCTGGTTTTCTTTCAGCCCAAGAAGTTCCAGAATTAGAAGAAGTGTAAAGTCTGCCGTTCATCACCCCGGCAATTAAGTTAGAGCCGTCAGCATCTGTGGCTATAGCTCTCCAGTTTTCAGTAGTAGCGCCTGCGGGTTGTCTCTCTGTCCAAGAAGTTCCAGAATCAGAAGAGGTAAAAATTCTGCCCCCGACAAAGATATTGTCCTCATCTGTTCCTGTGTTTAAAGTTGGGAAGGCTACAATCAGGTTGCTGCCGTCATCATCGCTCTCATTATATATGAACTGATTTGCTGTAGTGCTGATCTCGTTTAGCGTCCATGTGTATGAAGCCAAAGAGGAAGTTGGAGCTAGCAAAACGCCCATTAATAACATTAATGCTAGTTTGCTTACCCATTCAGTCTTTTTAATGTATTTCATATCAGCTATTATATCAAAAATTCTATAACGTCACCATCTTGGACTGTGTATTCTTTGCCTTCGGTGCGCAGATATCCTTTTTCGCGGGCCGTAGCACGGGATCCGGCCTCCATAAGCTTGTCATAAGCGATAACTTCCGCGCGGATAAATTTATCCTTAAAATCAGTGTGGATAGCTGCCCCGGCGACAGGCGCCGTAGACCCTATGTGGACGGTCCATGCCCGAGACTCATCCTCGCCCGTGGTAAAAAATGTTTCTAAACCCAAGAGTTTATAGCTTGCCTTGATCAAATCATCAAAACCTTTTTCAAAAATAGTATCCACTTTTACCGTAGCCCCGAGAGTATCAATCTCCAAATTTTCGTTGGCTTCGGAAGTATTGAGCACGTAAAGCATGGGTTTTAAAGTAAGAAGATTTAAAGATTTAATTCTGAATTTTTCATCCTCGGTTAAATTAGCTTCCGTGGCCATCTTACCTTCTTCTAAAACCTTCTCAACTCTTTTAAGTATTCCGTCTTCCATTAAAGCTTCTTTGTCAGCTTTTTTCAGATCTCGCACCAATCCCGCAAGCCTTTTAGAAACAACTTCCATGTCCGAAAGCACAAGCTCCAGATTTATGACCCCGATGTCCGACATCGGGTCAATTTTATTGGCCACGTGAATAACTGATGAGTCTTGAAATACCCGCACTACGTGGGCTATGGCGTCAACTTCTCGGATGTTAGAAAGAAATTTATTGCCTAGACCTTCGCCTTTTGATGCTCCTGCCACGAGGCCTGCAATATCCACAAATTCTATAACAGCCGGAATGGTCTTTTTGGATTTTGAAAATTCCGAAAGTTTCCAAAGCCTATCATCAGGCACTGGAACAATCCCCACCGACGGGTCAATGGTGCAGAAAGGGTAATTCTCCGCCGGAACGCTTTTTTTTGTAAGCGCATTAAAAAGCGTGGACTTCCCCACGTTCGGCAACCCGACTATACCTATAGATAAAGACATAGGACAAATATAGCAGAAACACTCGAGATTTCCAACATGAATTAGCTCGGCCTACTATTTTTCAAGGTCTTTTATTTCTTTTATTATTACTTGCTCAGTGGACTCTATGTCTTTCTTGAGCGCTTCGATGTTATCCCTCTCTACCGGGTTCACTATTCCCCGGGCTCTGTCGGATACGTCCGCCTCCAAGGCCTTGAAGGATTTATGAACGTCTTCTTCGGCTTTCTCCAGCTGATAATTCAACATGCCTTTTTTATTCTTTTCCTGGTCTATGTTTTTATCTTTATCTTTATCGCGCCTTAAATGAAAGTAAATCCGAATCAAGAGATATAGAATTAGAAGAATAAGTAGGGCAATCAGTCCCCATACTTCTTTGGAAATATCGGTAAAGATATTCCCTACATTTATTTTTATCACGTTGGAAGTTTCGGTATTGGCCTTGTCCGCCTTTATCATTACTGCCGTCACCTCATACTTACCCTGCTTTAGAGAATTAGGGATAAGAACAATGAATCCTCCTTCGTCATCAGAAGCTCCGGTAATGAAAACCTTGGCTCCGTCTTCGGCAACGAAAGTTATGAGCACTTGGGCTTTGTCATGTTCTGATGTTCCTACTATCGCCGACGCTCCATATTTACTTCCAAGCATAATTTCAGGAGCTTTGAGAGAAGGTGCCGGCTGCACAACCTCAGGCACAACTTCTTCTTCGGGTTCTGGGACAACGGGAACACTTGGTTTAACTGACGCTTCCTTGATTGAATACGTGGCTCCGTTTAAATTTCCAGTTATATCCGTGCCTTGTCCATCATTCGCAAGGATTTGTCCGGACTGGAATGAAAGTTTTGCTGAACCTGCTTTGATTGCCCGCAAGTTAACAGTAACCACCGTCCCCACGGAGCCATGAAATCCATTCATTGCCACCCCTTCAAATTTTACTGTTCCCAGGGTCTTGGAAGCTGTTGGCGGGGTCACCCAAAAATTCAAAATGGAATTAGTTTTAGAAACAGACTCTACCGCAAAAAGCGAAGACGGAAATGACAAAAGCCCAGACACAGCGTTAAAGGAAACATTGGATGCGGCTAGAACTTTTACCACCACCTTATTGCCCACCTCGTAGCTACCGGTAGCAGGACTAACGGAAAGAGTCGCCGCATAAGATAATAATGGCGAAAAAACCAAAAAGGAAAAGATTGCTATTTTTGAATAAATTTTGGCCATTTTTTTTGTAGAAAAAATCCGAATACAACAAGAAGTATAACAATAATTCCCCATCTATCCAACCTGAACCCTCCATTTTGCGCCTCTATCTTTACTATTCTTTCGTTGCCGGATTTATCCAATGCCTTTATGTATATACTTTTACCTAGTGATTGGTCTTTCAATAAATACGGACTCTCCGCGACAACGTAACCACCGAACAATCCTTCCCGCACCTCATAATGGTCCATACCCACGCCCTTGTCTACCGTACTGAAAACCACAAAATACCTGCCCTCAAACAAAGAGGGATCGCTCGCGACAAATGGTGTGAAGCTCTCCGGCGAGTTCGTATCTAAAAGCGCTAAGTCTGCCGCCGACTCGGCCGAAGGAGAAACTGTAAAATCAAAACTGATCTCATTGATATCCGTTTTTGTCCCCAGACCGTCGTTCCGCAAGGCCTGCGTGCCGCTAAATCCTAGGCTGCCTGCACCCGACCCCTTTGTTTCAAAAACTATTCCTAATAAAAACCGGTCGGTTCCGGAAAATCCTCCAGGAGTCATGCCCGAAAAAGATATATGCCCCGCTTCCGTGCTCTCGGGTTTGTCCAGCCAGAAATTGAGCGTCGAGTTGCCCTCCCTTAACTCTTTTAGTTCCAAAAGTTCTTCCGGAAAAATTATTGTGCCCTCCACCACGTTTATCTGGGCGCCTTCTGTATCCATGAATACTTCCACTAAAAAACTCTCGCGTTCCGGAAAAATGCTCTTATCTGAATTAAAAAATATTTCCGCCGCCAAGGAAACCGCAGGCATAAGCCAGAGTAGAGATACGATAACTAAAAAAATTTTGATATTTATTTTCATATTTTACCCTGTCCAATAAAAGGCCATAATACTAAAGTCAATCAGGTTTATCGTACCATCTCCGTTTAGGTATTTGATTTCTTTCTGTATTATATCTCCTACAAGCGGACGTTTATACCAGTAAGCGGCAATAGAAAAATCTACCAAGTTGCAACGGCCGTCTTCATTTAAGTCGCACTTGCTAAGCAGAATCGGTTCTGCGAGAAGCGTTTTTGAGCCCACCGCAAACAACGCCGGGTATCCGAAATCACTTATCTCCCCGCTCTTTAAGGCCTTGGATTTAGCAGAGTGTCCCCCAGTTTCCAAGACCGATGTGTCGAAATTGAGAAGATACGCGCCGGACGCATCGCTCTTGGTGTTCTTGAAAATTTCGTGCTCGGAATTGACGCTGATGACGATATCGGAAACCGAGGAGCTTTGCCCGAAGATGACTATATTCTCGCCTCTTTTGACTTCCTTTTTATCCACCGCGATGGTCGGCGAAATGAATATGCCTCCGACGTTTGTAGCCACGCCGCGGGTTATATAAATTTGAAAGGTAAAGGGGCTGGAAAGCTTCCCATTCTTGTCTTCGCCGTAAACGGAAAAATTATAATTGCCGGTGGAAAGGCTGCCTAAGGCCACGGTAAAGTTGCTGTCCGGTCCGGCAATGGTCGTAACTGCGAGCTGGCCGTCCTTCAAGACACTAACTTTGCTCAAGGGATATGCCCGTCCGGAGAGAATGATCTCAGCGGGAAAGCTACCGCTACTTCCCCCGCCCCCGCTACTTCCGCCATCGCCGGGAGTAGGTGCGACAGGAGTGGCGCTTACTTCAGCCGATTCGCTTAAGAGCAGGCCGTCGGCATATGAGCGGACCTTGAAAAAATAGGTGATGCCGTTGGTCAGGCCGGTGCGAGTATCCGTAAGGACGTTACCAACCGATGTATATGTATAAACTCCGCCAGAAGAAGCGCTGATGCCCACTTCGTAGCTAGTGATGTTGGCCAGCGTCCCCACTGCGGCGGTCCAGGTGAGCACCACCTGCGAATCACCCGGAGTAGCCGAAAGCGAGGGCGATGTCGCCGTCGGGAAATACAGGAAACCTACATTATTTACAAAACTTGTACTGGTACCCTGCCCGCTCGTAAGCTGACCCGTGCTCGACAAATATTGAAAACTGGCCGAAGAGGACTCCCCGCCTTGGATAATATTGATTGGATTTTCAAGTGTAAAGTTAGTACTGGAAAAATCGGCTAACGCATAAGAAAAAGCTCCTGCTGCGAGAATTAAGGGAATCAAGAGAATCAAAATCAAAAAAAATTTGTGGTTTGAGTGTTGAAGCATAATCAAAGATTAAAGAGCGGGTTCAGGTGCAGGTTCGGGAGCCGGTTCGGGAGTTTCAGCCAAAGGCTGATCAGCCTCGGGCTGAGGCTCAGGTTCTGAAACAGATTCCTCCGTTGTGGTGTCTTCCGTTGTTGTTTCTTCTGCCACTGGCTCTTCTGAGATAATTTCAGTTACGGGTTCCTCTTCTGGAACTGACTCAGGTTCTGAAACAGGTTCCTCCGTTGTGGTGTCTTCCGTCATCGTTTCTTCAGCCAAAGGCTGCTCAGCCTCGGGCTGAGGCTCTGATGTTGACGAACCGCCGCCGGAAGAACCTGATGCAGATGAGCCGGAGAGAATGAGCAAGGCTCGGATATCATCCGCAGTCAGGCACTCCCCGTCCACACAGATTTTTTCTTTGGCTTCAAATACATTTGCAAAGACAGAACCTATGCCATTGGTTGCATCCGCCATCCATTCGCCAACCTTTGTATAAATATTTTCAAAAAATGCAGTAACGAAAGATTCGGAGACTGAGCCGGCTTCGGGAATTGAGATGCCGGCCATGCCTTCCAAGCTCAGATGTAAATCTTTTAGAGTAGGAAAGGTTTCTGAAATGACAGGAGACTCAAACGGCACCGTAGCCATGTATCCTTCTACGTAATCCAAACCGAAATAGTCATTTGTAAAGCGCAGCAATTTCTCGACATCTATCCATACTTTTTCCCCCGTAGCTAGATCGAAGGAATTAAAAACCCAAAATCTGTCGTCATCGTGCGGAGTTTGCTGTGTGGCAGTGCCCCCGGCATCCATCATGTAACCCTCTCCAGCAGAAGAATATAGAGATATTCCATTCGCCAAAGTTCCCACCGGCGCTGTGCCGTTAAAGATGTCTAAATGATTTGTGCCTTCGGTGGTAGCTCGGAGAGTTGAGGCATTTCCTAGTTTCAAGTTACCAGTGGTCATCAAGCGGAGATAAGATGTGTTGTTAGCCATGAGCCGAAATTCGTGGTTGGTCAGGGAGCCGAAGAAAGTTATCCCACTAGTGTCTGTGCCTCCACCGAACTCAATATTATTAGTTGAATCACGAGCTGTGAATTTGGCATCCCCAAGCTTGTTTATCATTAAAGACACGTTTGAAATAGTAGAGGCGTCTGTCCCAGAACCGACATGTAAAAGAGCCAATGGTGCAGCCGTCCCGATTCCGACATTGCCATTATCGTCTATGCGCATTCTTTCTACAGGTGTAGATGCTGCAGTTGTGGTGTAAAATGCCAAATCCACATCTCCTACTCCAGTGGAGAGTGCCGCGATTTGTCCTCGGGGAGCAGTTCCCGAACCACTATTATATGCAATTAAATCAATAATTGAGTCTCCGGTGGTCGCGCTTGCTTGTCCAGCAGAAACAGTAAGAGTCGTTGACGCTCCTATACTTGATACATGAAGCAAACTTTTAGGACTCGTCGTCCCGATACCGACATTGCCAGCGCTGTCAATTCGAACCCTTTCTAAAATATTCGTGCCGTTAGTTGAAGTATAAAAAGCCAAACCAGAATCCTCTCCCGTCGTGCCTTCAATAACCGCTGCAATTTGAGATTTTATGCCTGATATATTATATGGCACGGAACCACTAAGGTCAGAATTACCAAAAGCTAACCGCGCATAGATTGAATCATCAGTCCACGTTCCGTTGTTAGTAGAGTGAAGATATGCAGTTACAGGAGTAGCTCCAGAAAGTCCAGAAGCTCCTTGAACTTGCAACAACTGCTCGGGTGTCGCCGTCCCTATGCCGACATTTCCTGCAAAATAGTTTTGTGCCGTGCCTCCAGCATAGACATTCCATCTTCCTGTAGCGGCAGCATTATTGAGCCACACGCCATAATTGTTTGTCCCGGCTGTTTGGGCATCTACTTTTAGGCCATAAGTGGCATCTACTACGCCGCCACCCGAATTGCCCATTGCTGTAACCCACGCACCTGCAAGGTTTTGCACAGTCCCCACCCCCAAGTTTCTAGCATCCAAACGAAAGCCCGAAGCGTATTTAGTCGTGCCTGTGTTATAGACAAACATATTGGCATCAAAAGCTCTGGCTCCCTTGCCGCTGGTGGATTCGGAAGTTGTCCCACGATAACGCACCGTTCCAGTTACTCCGACTGGTTGGAAAGAGGTGTAAGTTACGTCACTATTGGTAGTATCAGTTTCACCCTGGATAGCTGTTTTGAATTGCCCATTTGCCGTAGGATTAGTATTTTCAAAAACATCCAATTTATAACTAGGAGTTAATCCGATACCGACGTTGCCTGCGCTAGTAATTCTCATTCTTTCAGTCGTAGTAACTGTTCCTGCTGTTATTGTGTCAAACCTCATATACGCTCCCTGTGCTGTTCCTGAAAATGTTTC
>JAUYJM010000025.1 GCA_030689285.1 bacterium | reverse complement strand
TTTTCCACTCTCGCGCGATATCTGGACGAAGTAAAGGCCTTCGCGTACAAAGAGGGCTACACCGAGACCCTTTTCGGCAGACGCAGATATTTTGAAGGACTGAAATCAGTACTGCCTTTTATTCGCGCTGCTTCCGAACGCCAAGCCATAAACGCTCCGCTTCAAGGCACGGCGGCTGATATTATAAAACTGGCGATGCTTCGGGTGGACGAGTTTTTGCAAAAAGAAAATCTTGAGGAAAAGGTTTATCTCACCATGCAGGTTCATGACGAGCTTGTGTACGAAGTAAAAGAGGACTTGGTTGAAAAAGTCGCGCCAAAAATCCGTGAAGTGATGGAGTGTGTCCTTTCGCCGAAGGAGTCAAAAGAAGTGCCTCTTTCGGCGGAAAGCTATGTTGGTAAAAATTGGGGAGAGATGACACCGATCGCAGACATAACGCAGACATAACGCAGACATCACCCCAGTACCAGAGCATAGCTCGGTACGGGGCAAGCGCGGACAGATGCAGACCGCAGACGGTCACGGGGTAAACAAACGGCTAATACTGGCAGTGCTAGCCGTTTACAAGGGCTTCACAGAGCCATTTTTGGCAAATTCACGTAGGCGTAGTTGACAAGTATACTACTGTATGCTATACTATTCACAGGTTCATTGAAAACGGATGGCTGTTCAAGAGTGTAGCGATACAAGAGCTTTTACGAGCTTTGGTATCGCTACGCTCATCAGGAGGTAGTGAAAAGTTGGTCACCAAGACTTCAGGGAATAAATCCCAAGGTGACGGCACGCGCTACCGACAGTTTGCTCTGAAGCAGACAGAACAGCGCATCTCCATTGCTATGAATAGTTTACGAGAAAGTTTGATGTGCGCCGGGGAAGTTTTCGCTCAGGACATTAAGGATGGAAAAACTCCATTCCACGACCCAGTGGAAACGCCGGTGACCCACCTGCTGTTCTCCCGTAACGGGGAAAGAACCAGGTTCCATGGGTACCTGGCAAGCGGGGTCATCGCAGTTGCACAGCGGAACACCTCGGCCGGGTGGACAAGTACGCTTCGCGGAGATGAAGCAAAACTGGGAAGTACACACCTTACGGAGTACACCGCAATTGAAGTCAACTGCCCTGTCACCGGAGGGGCGAGGATGGGCGGGGCCGAAGGGTATCTGGCTATCATCGTGGACGACGGGAACCCGTTTGGAGCAACCGTAAAGGTCATCGACCAAAAAACGATTGATCGATGGAAGACCGCCGCTGATGAAGCGGTAAAGGCTATCGGGGTCGCCGAAGCCGCCGTGTACCAGACGTCTTTGGCTAACCAGTGGGTCAATTTCCCGACTAGTCTGAAGAAATTGTCCGCCTAAGCAAAAAAGCGGACCCCCGTCGAAAGGCAATGGAGAGAACGACACCTCGTTTGAGGAAGGTCGTAGCGGTGCGGGGTAGCAATCCCCGCACCGCTCTCATCCAGTTGTCTTTGCAGAAGATTTGTTCTTTACGAGGTAAGGAAGTTGCCTAAAAAACTTTCAACGAAAGCCCGCCTTCAATTCCGAAGCGGGCTTTGTCATTTTTGAACATCGTGAAAACCAATTATTTTTTGTGGAAATCCCGCCCTCGCCAAAAAGTTCAGAAGCCCCGCCACACTGACCGAGACCTTGAGGGCAGAACACCGAAGAAAAAAACGAGGGGGTAAAGGTGGCAGGAACCTTTCTTTTCCCACCTTTTTCCTTATGATTACGTCTATCTTGTGCCGTTTGTAGAGGATGAAGGAGACTAATGGGGGACAGTCACCATTGTTTTGCTTTTAGTGTGTTATCATAACTCACTCCTTCTTCGGTCCACCGGGGAAACGCATAGTTGAAAAAATGGTGGCTCTCCCCTTTATTCGTAATTGTTGTCCTAAACGCGCTGTCGCTTAAGAGAATAAAATTAGCGTAGCGGGGCTTATTAAAAAGTTTAGTCTTTGCGTCGTCAATTGACAAAATAGCCATTTTGGCTATAATGGACATTATATGAATACAAAAATATTTACAGCCAAAGAAGCCAAAAACAATTTCGGACACTTGCTTGATTCGGCAAGAGCCAATCCTGTGGCTATTGAAAAACATGGCAGAAAGGTAGCCGTTGTTCTTTCCACTGAAGATTATGAAGAGTTTGAGAAGTTCCGCGACATATACTGGGCGATTGCGGCTGAGGAAGCTTCGAAAAAAGGATATTTGGGAGTTAGGAAAAGCAGGGAGCTTCTAAATGAAATGTTAAATGCTTAAAATAGACATATCTAAACAAGCAGGAAAATTCTTGGGGAAAATCCCCAAAAAGCAGAAGCGGCAGATTTCAGAGAAAATCTTATCTTTAGCCGCTGGATCCACACCACAAGACTGCAAAAGACTTAAAGGCAACTTTTCTTATTACAGAGTGGATATAGGAGAATTTCGGATTATATACAAATTTACAAAATATTATTTATATGTAGATCTTGTCGGAAAAAGGAACGACGATGAGATATATAGAAAATTCAGAAGAATGAGTTAGAATGCAAATAATGAAAACTAAGGGGGACACCATTGTTTTGCTTTTAGTGTGTTATCATAACTCACTCCTTCTTCGGTCCACCGGGGAAACGCATAGTTGAAAAAATGGTGGCTGCCCCCTTTATTTTTGCAGCTCATACCAAATTGAGCTTTTAGGTCTTTTGAATACATCCGCTATTTCTTGAAGCGAGTAGTTCCTTTTCAGCAAAATCTCAATTTCTCCCCGATCCGCGTTTGTGATGCGCCGCCATTTTGTTTTTTCATTACTGGTAAAAGGTGTCAGGAACCTTTCTTTTACCACCTTTTTCCCTGACACCTTTTTCCTTATGATTACGTCTATCTTGTGCCGTTTGTAGAGGATGAAGAGAAAGTATTTTTAAAAACAATTATCCCTAGCCGCGAAGCAACCAATAAATATTTGAATAAATAATATGAAAAAGGAAAAATTAACAAAAGAAGAAAAGAGCTTACTCGCGGATTTTGACGCGGGGAATTTTAAACCTGCCAAAAGCGCAAAAAAAGAAGTGAAAAAATACAAAGGTTATGCCAATTTTACTCTTGAGAATCAAAGGCCATAAATATTAGAGTAACTCCAAAAACTTTACACAAGATAAAGTCAGCCGCGGCTGAAAAAGGAATTCCTTACCAGACACTTATCGGTTCGCTTATTCATGAGCATTCAAAATAATGGAAAAGAGAAGAATACAACAAGACCTCGTCATTTTTCGCGACGCGAAAGGCGATGTGAAGCTCCGGGCGGACATGGACAAGGAGACGATATGGGCGACGCTGGACCAAGTTGCCGCGCTTTTTGGGCGTGATAAATCTGTCATATCTCGCCACCTCCGAAACATCTACAATGAGGCAGAGATTGATAAAACGGCAACTGTTGCAAAAAATGCAACGGTTCAAAAAGAAGGGGGTCGCGAAGTGGCGCGTACTCTTGAATACCACAACCTTGACGCCATCCTTTCCGTTGGGTATCGGGTTAATTCCAAACAGGCAACCCTCTTTCGCCGGTGGGCAACAAAGACGCTTCGCGATTACATCATCAAGGGCTATGCACTAAACGCCAAGCGGTTGCAAGAAGCACGGTCTTTGCAAGCGCGGCAATTTATGGAAAGTAAGTCAGAGGATGCTACCACAAGCAATAGTTGCTTAAAAAGAGCGCCATTATGTGGATTTTGTGATATGATTAAAAGATGAGCGAATTCAGAAAACATTGGTCTGTAGATGAGACCGAACTCAAAAAAGACCCTGAACAATATACTATATGGCGGCTTGAGCAAAGGATTAACTACGGAATAGGCGAACCAAAAATAAAAAGGGCGGAGCTTTTAAAATATTGGGGAAAACTTCACCTTGATCCTTATAAGAAAAAAGCTCTGGAACTCACGCTGTTTTGATATGTCCATAATCACCGACAATCAAAAAAAGCTTTTGCTTTTCATCGCAAATGAAAAAACTATTTCCGATAAGTTTTATTTATCTGGAGGTACGGCTTTATCAGAATACTATTTGAAACACAGGCTTTCGGAAGATTTGGATTTTTTCAGCGAAAGCGAATTTGAACCTTTTGCTATTTCCGCGTTTTTCAAAAAGATACAAAACAAAGCCGGAATAACTTCGTTTGAGTTTGAGCAAAGTTTTAACCGCAATCTTTTTTTTCTGAAGTTATCTGACGATTTAATAAAAACAGAATTTACTTATTTTCCTTTTCCGAATGTTGAAAAAGCGAAAGAATTTGGCGGTGTAAAAGTTGACAGTCTAATTGATATAGCCGTTAACAAAATATTTACAATATATCAAAATCCCCGCTCTCGTGATTTTGTTGACCTTTATTTTATTCTTCAAGCCCAAAAAAGTTGGAATATAGATATTCTTTCTGAAAAAACTCAAGTGAAGTTCGACACTTTTATTGAACCGTTACAGCTTTCGGCGCAATTTACAAAGGCAACAACTTTAAAAGATTATCCAAGGATGGTTTCTAAAACTTCTGATAAAAAATGGCAAAATTTTTTCTTAAGCGAAGCCAAACGTTTGGCTGGTAAACAGATAGGGTAATATGCTCTACTTTTTTTACGGACAAGACGCCGACAAGGCAAGAGAGAAGGCGCGGGGACTCGTGGAGGCGTTGCAGAAGAAAAAACCGGACGCGGACGTTTTAAGCATGGATAGCGACAATTTTTCGGCGGCGAATTTTGAAGAGTTTATCGGCGGGCAAGGGCTTTTTGAAAGAAAGTTCATTGTGTATGGAAACAGGATTTTTGAAAATCAGGAGGCGAAAGTTTTTGTAATGGAGAAATTGAAAGAAATCGCGGTCTCGGAAAATATTTTCATTTTGCTTGAAGGGCCGGTG
>JAUYJM010000024.1 GCA_030689285.1 bacterium | reverse complement strand
GACGCCGATATGGACGCCAGTCTTTGATGTTCTTATGGATTTACAATTGTCCAAATTCGATCCCCCAAAAGTCGTGGGCAAGGGCTCAAAAACCCTTGCCGTACCTAAGGTTCTAACTTGGACATCTGGCGGAGGAGGTGGGATTCGAACCCACGGTCCGGTTTCCCGGACAGCACATTAGCAGTGTGCTGCTTTCGACCGCTCAGCCACTCCTCCAAACTATTCAGTTTAAATTCCTTTTTTCTCTGGCGAGGTAGGTTAGACTGATACGCAATCCGTGATATAATCAATTTAGCTACACCCTCACACCCTGTAACCTACAACATACAACCAAAACCGCAAAAAAACAAACTCTTTCCTTCTTCTTTTGTCTTAAAAAGCGCAACCGTTACCGTCCAAACAAAACAATCGCTCTCTATTTCTTGGGCTTTACACTTTACACTTTCAACTTTAAACTATATAAATGAATCCTCGTTACATAACAATCTTGGTGCTGGCTATTTTAATCCTGGGCGGTGGGTTCGCCTACATCTATCTCTCGTCCGATTATAAACCTTCGCCGAGCGAAAAAACAGAAAATGGCAAAGAAGATGCTGTATTTTGTACGCAAGACGCTAAAGAATGTCTGGACGGTTCTTTCGTGGGTAGAGTCTCGCCTGACTGCAGATTCAAGCTCTGCCCTGACGGCACAGACGTAAATGAGTCGCCTAGCACTACATCCCCAAAAGGAGACTCGGAAGAGGGAGTGGAGAATGTGACGGAAGATGGAATGACTATCGTAACATACACAAACGATGGATTTAGCCCGAAAACTATTACAATAAACCAAGGGGATACCGTACGTTTCGTAAACCAAGGCAGTCTGCAGATGTGGGTTGCCTCTGCCATACACCCCACGCACACGATTTATCCGGAAAAAACCGAAGACGATTGTCTCGGAAGCGCTTTTGACCAATGTGAAGCGGGAGGCGCGGGGTCTGTCTATGAGTTTACCTTTAATCGCGTCGGCTCATGGAATTACCACAACCATTCTCGGGCAAATCACACCGGCTCAATTATAGTCAAATAATACAGGCAACAATTTTTAAATTTTAAAGTAGAAAGTGTTTTAAAATGCGTTCCAAACATGAAAAACTTGTCCAGTTTATTTTAAGAATAGGCCTCGCCTTCCCTTTCGTTTACGCGGCTGTGGGCGGTTTTATGAATCCTACCGCATGGACAAGTTTTTTCCCTCCATTCGCCACAAACTACCTTCCCGAACAAACCCTCCTTCTTGCGTGGGGTGTTTTTGAATTTATCCTAGCGGCGTGGATACTCTTTGGCCGCAGGATTTTCTGGCCTTCCATCATAGCCGCGACATCTCTCACCGGACTTATATTTTTCAACTGGGGAGCGCGCGATATAATTTTCCGCGATATTTCCATTTTAGCTATCGCCCTCGCGCTTGCGATATCAAACAGAAAAAAGAACTGATTTACGACAAATGATGCAACCTATTCCTCCGCTGGAAAAACTCTTCCCCCGTCTTACCGATATTCAGAAAAGTGCTCTTAAAAAACTGTCAATTCTGAAGACGGAAGACCTCTTGCGGTTTTTCCCTACTCGTTACGGAGATGTCTCCGAGGTGAAAAATATCGGTTCTCTTTCAGCTGGAGAGACGGCGGTGGTTTTCGGACGGATTGAAAACCTCAAAACGAGCAAGGCCTACCGGAAAAAAATCCCTATGGCCGAAGCTCGGATTGAAGACGAGACAGGCAACATAAAAGTGGTTTGGTTTAACCAGCCATATATTGCCAAAATGATTCTTGATGGCTCGCTTGTTCGCATAGAGGGTAAAATCTCGCAAAGACGTTCTCCTCCCCATTCAGCGAACTATACACCGAGCGCTACACCCGTTTTGTATTTTAGCAATCCGAAAGTAGAAAGAGTGGACAGAATTTTGACAGGAGTCGGCGACTCCCTTTTCGGAGCCGAAGGCGAAAAACATCATCTGCATCCGATATATCCCGAATCGCGAGGTATTACGTCAAATTGGTTTTTCCACGCGATACAGAGAGCTTTAAAATCCGGAATTTTAGATGAAATACAGGAACCCATTCCAAAAGAAATACTCCTCAAATACCATCTGCCAAACATTCGCACGGCGCTCATCTGGATTCACGCGCCGCAAACCAGAGACAATGCTCTTTCCGCGCGCAAACGATTTGCTTTTGAAGAAGTTTTTTTGATACAGCTTGAGAGGCAGAAAATGAAACGTCAATATCAAGAAAATCCGGCTTTTGTAATTGAACCGCAAAACCAAAGCGTGGAGGAATTTATAAAACGCTTTCCTTTTGAAGCTACGCGGGCACAGCGTCTTTCAATAGAAACAATCCTTGCCGACTTCAGAAAAGGGCACGCTATGAGCCGCCTGTTGGAAGGAGATGTCGGAAGCGGTAAAACGGCCGTGGCGGCTACGACCGCTTTTGCCGCCGTTACCACTCGACCTCAATCCCAGGACTTTGGAACATTGCAAGTGGACTATATGTGTCCCACCGAGATATTGGCAAAACAGCAGTTTGAAAACTTTATTCAATATTTCGCTTATCTTGGCGTAAACATAGGGCTCATAACCGGCGAAAAATGCCGAAAATTCCCTTCTAAAGTGAACCCTAAAGGATGGACGGATATTTCAAGGGCGCAACTTTTAAAATGGGTAGAGAGTGGCGAAATAGCCGTCCTTGTCGGCACTCACGCTCTTATTCAAAAAACCGTTCGTTTCAAACACCTCTCCTATGTCATTATAGACGAGCAACACAGGTTTGGAATCAACCAGCGCAAAGCATTGGTTCGCAGACAAAATGCAGACATTACGCAGACAGACGCAGGTAATAATCAAAAAACATTGACTGACGGATTTCTACATAAAGATCTTACATATACAATACGTCGCATTATATTTTCTGTACGCCAAGAACTCGGCCTTGGACACAAAGAAATCATATATCAAAGAGCACTGGATGAGGCATTAAAAAATGAAGGAATTACATTTTCCAGAGAAAAGCAAATTCCGATCGTATTCAGGAGTAAAAAAATCGGTGTTTATATTCCAGATTTTGTAATTGAAAATAAAATTATTGTAGAATTGAAATCTTTGCCATTTATCGGCGCCAAGGAGAAAAAGCAATTATGGCAATATTTGAAAAGCTCCGATTACCGATTAGCGCTTTTAGTGAACTTTGGAGTAAAAGAAGCAACGATCGACAGAGTCATATACGATACCAGTAGAGATAGGTCTGCGTCTGGTCTGCATCTGTCTGCGTGCCATCCGCATTTGCTGACAATGACGGCCACCCCTATCCCACGCACGCTGGCCTTGACTATTTTCGGCGACCTTGACCTGACCTTAATTGATGAGATGCCGCTGGGCCGAAAACCGATTATGACCGAGATGGTTTTGCCGAGCGAACGCGATAAAACTTACGAAAAAATTCGCGAAGAATTGAAAAACGGAAGACAGGTTTATGTAATATGTCCTCGGATTGACGAACCTGACCCTACAAAGGAGATGGCCGTGCAAGCCAAATCAGCAAAAGCGGAAGCCAAACGGCTCAAGGAAAAAGTTTTTCAAGAATACGAAATCGGCGTACTCCACAGCAAGATGCTACCGAAAGAAAAAGAGGAAGTTATGAAAGATTTTGCCCAAGGTAAAACGCATATTTTAGTGGCGACATCCGTGGTGGAGGTGGGGGTGAATGTTCCAAACGCCACCGTCATTGTTATTGAAGGGGCGGAACGTTTCGGTCTCGCCCAATTGCATCAGCTACGCGGACGAGTCATAAGAAGCAACCATCAAGCGCGCTGTTTTGTGTTTACGGAGAGCTCAAGTTCTAAGACCTTGGCTCGGCTTCGGGCTTTGAAAACGGCTAAAAACGGCTTTGAACTGGCCGAGGAGGATTTGAAAATTCGCGGCCCCGGCGAGCTCTCCGGCGTAAAACAGTGGGGCATTACGGATATCGGCATGGAAGCTCTAAAAAATATCAAAATGGTGGAAGCGGCCCGCGCCGAGGCGGCGCGACTTCTTGATGACGACGAGACGCTCTCAAGCTACCCACTGCTTAAATCACGCCTCGCCTCCCGCGAAAAGACGGAAATTCATTTTGAGTAGTTTTCCCCTCCTCCCCTCCTCAGTGGAGGAGGGGAGGAGGGGAATTGAAGGGGTGGTGGTGTTTTTAATTCTTTCTTTCTTTCTTTAACCCCTCTGCCAATTCTTCAGTATTCCACACCCACAAATGTGCAAAGCTAAGCTTTGCACATTTTGCACATTTAATGTCGGGGACGAGGCGTTGACTTTTCCAGTTTGGTGCGCGTGCCTGGACTCGAACCAAGGACCCCGGAGTATATGATTTTTTAAAGTCCGCCCTCTTGGACTCGAACCAAGGACCCTTCCGGTATAAGCGGAATGCTCTAACCAACTGAGCTAAGGGCGGGAAATGCGCTTAAAACTACTACTTTCTCTTAAATATTTCAAGCTCATCATAACATACTCGTATAAATCTCTCCCATAAACTCTTATATGACATGTGCCGTGCCCAAAACCATTTTTATAACTTAAATCGGCAATATTTGACGACTTGATCCACGGCTTATGTTTATAGAAGAGCTTCTGAGGTAGCTTAAGTTCCCTCTTCCAAAAGTCTATTTCTTTTTTAATATCCATATCTTTATAAAAGTGAAAGAGTAGGTGAATTACGGCTCGACTCCGCTCGCCATTTTGAGCCTGCCCTGGAAGAAATTGGAAATTTCAAGAATAAGCAGAGCTTATTCTTGATGCTCTATATCTTGCTTTTTCTTAGGCATTATTCCGTGCGCTATTATTATCTTCTCGTACTCTTCTCTTTCTATCGTCTCCGTCTCTATAAGTCGCTCTGAAATGGC
>JAUYJM010000020.1 GCA_030689285.1 bacterium | reverse complement strand
GGAAGGGGGTCGGGGAAACGGGAGTTTCCCCGTGGCGGAGAGCAGCGAGCGAAGCGAACGTTGAGAACGGAAGAGTTCTCAAAAAATTTTTCGCCTAATACCCCGTCAGCACAGCTTGCGGGGATAGGACGAAAAAATTTTATTCGGATGTGAGATTGGAGATAGGCTCTTATGGAAACGACTAATCGCGCGCGCCTCCGCTTTTTTTCAGCGCGAAAAGCGCGAAAGGAAGAAAGCATTTATTTATGGATTCATAGCTCACATTGAAAACGCCTTCTTTTTTGTAAATATCTTCTATTACTTGCTCTAGTTTTCCCAATTCCTCCTTCCTCTCCTTGGTAACCTCCGCCATTGTTTTGATTTCGGCAATGATTTTTTGGGCCCGATTGTAAGCCCCCTCGGTTTTTTCGCCGTCTTCCTTTTCGCATGCCAAAAACAAACGGGAAACTTCACTGCCCAAGTTTGCCATCAAAAATGTCGCGGTTCTTTCGTTATTCATAATATCAGTCGTTGCGCTAAAGAGCGGATTTTTTCTTCGATCTCTGGATTTTCAACAAGCATGCTATAATTTCCTTCCGTTGGCCTTATATTTATGAGGGAATGACATTCAATCTGTTCCCGCCCGCTTTTGTTTAAATAGAAGTTAAAACCCCAAACGCTACTTTGCGCGGAACCATCTTGAAGTAAAACTTCATTTGCGTCAGAGTGCCACTCGCCGCCAAGAGCGATAATTCCTCTTTCAACATCAACCGCGCCTTTTATCATATCAACATAAAACTCTTTGGCGATTTCAACTGCCACTGCCTTCGGAACCGACTCCTTGATAACTCTAATATCCATCAAGTTTATTATACCCCAAACACGCTCCTTCACAATATAATTTGAGCCAATGAGACGGAGTGGAATCGTTCTCCTTATTTTGCGGCCTTACGGGAAAGTGTCCTGCCGAAACGGCAGACGCGCATCCAAGGGCGTGGACGCCCTAGCGGAAATGCCCGAGGCGCTGCCGAAATGCGCTTGCCCCATGTAGCGCTGAAAAGCGCGGCTCTCACCCGTGCGCGCGGAATCCCCGCCGTAAAAGATTTAGTCACGGCGTTCTCCCTAAAACCTACGAGCGTGAGATATCTTGTATCTCCTTGTTGATTATTTTTTCCGCTTCTTCAAGTTTTTGTTCAAATTGTTCCAAAAATTCCGCTTCCTCCTCATTGAAAAGAAATCCATCGGAAGCGAGTTTCGTAACTCAAAGTTTAAGAAAAGCTCAAAAACATGGGAGAACCTCTTCAAATCCCGAACGCAAAGCAAGCAGTTGCTTTGCTTAAGCTCAAAATCAGAATTTTGACCCTATCGGGATTCGAACCCGAGTTTCCAGGATGAGAACCTGGCGTCCTGACCAGACTAGACGATAGGGCCGTCAGCTGCAAAGCCGCAATTTCTAATTCACCTAATTTCCAAACAGCGAATTAAAAACAAGCAAATCATAGCATTTTTGGAAGCTTGTGTAAAAATACGGCTCTTTCCTGCGCAATTACCTGTCTGCCAAACCCCCTTCAATGGATCGAGCTGCTATAGATTTAGATTTCATTCTTCGTCACCCCGAAGCAAAGCTTTGGGGTGACGAAGAATAGTGGGAAGGGGTGAGGAAGCGAAAACTTGGAGCTTCCGCAAGACTTATTCAGCTCGAGTCTGCGAGAGCGAATAAGTGGACAGATTCTGTAAGAATCGGGGAAACGGGAGTTTCCCCGTGGCGGAGACAGAGCGAGCGAAGCGAGTGTTCCCGAACGGAAGAGTTCTCAAAAAATTTTTCGCCCAATACTCCGCCAGCGTAGCTTTCGGGGATAGGACGAAAAAATTTTATTTGGGACTTGATTACTCAGATTTTGAGCGGATGTTTATCTGCTTGCCCATTCTTTTTCCTGCCTCACCAAAAGCTCCGCCGCTTTTTCCGGATGAGCCATTACCTCTTCCACGACTTTCTCCATCCTCATACCCTGTGACCCCTTTACCAAAGCTATATCACCTTCATTTAGCAAGCTTTGTAAGTGCTCGCCCGCCCTCGCAGGTTCGTCATATTGAAAAATGTTGAGTTCCGACATACCTCCGTCAAGCGCCCCTTCCGCGATTTCGCGCGCGCGTACGCCAACCGTAATAAGAGTGTCCAGAGAAAACTTTGCCACTTCCATACCAACCTTTCTGTGTTCTTCAGTAGAATATTTCCCCAATTCCAACATATCGCCAAACACCACGTGCTTTTTTCCTCTGGTTTTAAGCGACGCGAAAGTTTTAAGGGCGTTTGAGGTGGCGGCAGGCGAAGCGTTGTAGGTATCGTCTACAAGAGTCGTTCCCTTGATTCCCTCCAGGATTTTCATCCTCCCTGGAGCGGCCTCATAAGAGTTGAGACTGTCCTTCAAGACCTCGAAACTTATGCCTTTTTCCAAGCCGACAGCGAATGCCACGAGCACCGGATACATATGGCCTTCGCCAAGCGAATTTTTACGAGTTATCGGGATTGTTCCGCTGTCCCATTCCACGTTGAATGAAATACCGCAAGGTTTTCTTTTGATTGCCCTGCCTTCATAAATAACTTTGTAACCGCTACCGCGCGCGAAAGCGGAAGAACTTAATCCGTAAGAAGTTACCTTCCCCTCCCTCAAGTCCTTCATCGCCAGAACTTCGCCGTCATCGGCGTTTAGAACCAAGTGGCCGCCGGTAGCTAAGGCCCTCACCAATTCGGATTTTTCATGAATCACTTCTTTTACGGAAGCGAAGTATTCTATATGCACTGGCACTTCGCCTATGCGAGTTACCACAACGACATTCGGCGCAAGCCAAGAAGTAATTCTGGCTATGTCTCCCGGCCTATCCGCTCCTATCTCAAGAATCAGCCACTCCGGATAACGAACAGAGCCGGATGATAAAACTTTAGGCAGGCACAAAATAAACCCTTTAAGAAGATTTTTAAGCCAAACAACCGGATTGTTCCAACCATTTGAAAGCCCTAAAATAGTAAGAGGTACTCCTATATCGCTGTTAAAACTTTTCTCGCTCTTTCTTACATTAAAAGATGTTTTAAGAACCGCGTAAATGGCGTCCTTGGCGGAAGTCTTGCCTACGTTTCCGGTTACGGCCACAACATAAGGTCTGAATTTGCGAAGCGCGAGCCGCGCCTCTAAAGTTAAAATTTTTATTATTATGGATTTGATGAGAAATTTCATATGCATGGAAGGCCTACAGGCGCGTGCGCGAAAATACTTAAGCAAAAGCGGTAAATGGGGATTACCTGTCTGGCGGTATTTCATAATAATTTATCAAAAACTTTGTCATTGTCATAAAGGGTTTGGTCAAAGTGTTTGAGGCATACTCTACTCCCTGCGGTTCAACTGTGTAAAGAAATATCAGAAATTCCGGCTCATAAGCTGGAAAATATCCGAAAAAAGAATGTAGGAACTTATCATCATAATAACCTCCGCCCTCCTGTTTTGCAATTTGAGCCGTTCCGGTTTTTGCGGCAATTTGATATCGAGGAAGCGCTACTTCGCCGTGAAGCAATGCTTCATCCACCACTTTCACCAACATTCTTGTCACTTCGTCTGCCGTCTCTTTCATAAAAACTTGCCTGCCTGCTTGCTTGCCAACCTTTTTGTCCGGTCCAAAGTCATAGTCAATGCGGCTTACAAGATGTGGATTCGGCAACACACCGCCATTTGCTAGCGCTGATAGCGCGCGCGTAACCGCTATAGGAGTCGTGGCTATACCCTGTCCGAATGAGGCGGTAATATATTCAATATCTCTGGTACTGTCCAAATTACTGATAAGACCTCTGCTTTCACCGGGCAAATCTATGCCAGTCCTCTCCCCAAACCCAAAAGCTTTTATGTAGTTGCCGAAAGAGTCGTTCCCCATTGTCTGCACGACATACGCTACGCCTGTATTCAAGGATTGGCTTAAAACATCCTGCATATTCACCTGCCCTCTGCCTTTTCCGTCGTAATTTGAAATGGTAAGTCCGTCCACGGAAAGAAACCCTTTATCTATATAGGTTGATGCCGCCGTTACCTTTCCGCTATCTATGCCTGCGGCCATTGTAAGAGGTTTTACGATTGACCCAAATTCATACACATCCTCAACGATGGGATTTCCAAGTGTTGACGCGTCCGCGTTCTTGAAATCATTGGAGTTAAACGTAGGGAGAGCCGAGAGCGCGTATATTTCACCTGTTCTCGGAGAAATGATTACTCCGCCGGTAATTCTTGAATTGTAAGTATTGTGTATAATCTGAAGCTCTTTTTCAAAAGTAGTCTGAACTACCGGTTCTATGGTGGTTATGATATCGCCCACTCTTTCCTCATCCGCCCTTACCAGTCTCGTAATATTTGAAAAGATTTCGGCGAAAAAATTTACGTAAATAGAGTCGTTGTCCTTTGCCAAAACATCTTCATAATATCTCTCCAATCCGTACGCTCCCACCAGTTTGTCCTCTTCGTCACGCGCCAAAATTCCCAAGGTGTGCGCGGCCAAGCTTTGTCCCGGATAAAATCTCCACTTGTCGGGATATATGTACACACCGGCTAAATTCAGGTCTAAAATTTTCTCCGCCGTCTCCTTTTCCAGCCGCCTCGAGATTTCTTCATATGGGTCGCCTTTTCTCCCGACTTTCGCCAAGAAGGATTCTTTGTTTACTGGCGTCACGGAATTTATTTTTTCAAAAGCGCTTTCACCGCCTTCTACCCTATCGGGACTTATAGCCAAAAGGTGACCTTGTTTGACTCTCGCGCCGGCAACCTTCTCGCCCGCTTTGGTAGTCAAAAAAATCGCTCCGCGGCTCAAAATGTCGCTTGAGGCGCTCACGTATTGCCCGGCCGCCCTCTCAGCGTACTCACTGCCAAAAACCACCTGTACCGAATAAAGGCGCCACAGAAGAAGCGCCGCAGACAAAACAATGCACGCAGAAATAAAACGAGTTCTAAACATTATTGCTGTAGTTTAGCCGCAAAAGCGCCCGGTCTTAGAGCATATCTCCAATCTCAACGCTAAAATAAGACTCAAATTAAAGCTCATCCGTTAAAATGGCAAAATTTTCGTCAAAAGCCGTCGCTTCACCCGAGCCATATCTTGATATGGCTCGGGCTCCAGCTAGGCTTTTGCCTGGAAATTTTGCCATTTTCTTCGGATGTGAGATTGGAGATAGGCTCTTAAAGAAATTATATCGCCTCGTTCAAGGAAAACGCGTTCCTTGCCTCCTTGGCGTTCACATAAAAAACGGACGCCACTTCAGTAAAGCCCAATTCCTTTGCAAATTCAAGGGTCAGTTCATCTTGCTTTGCAAAATAAGCGGATTCAAGCTTTACCACTTCCCTCTCCACATCCACGATTTTTGATTCAACCATTTTTCGCTCAACCACATGAAGCGTGGCCGCGCCGACAAGCATGCCGTAAGAGGCAAGGGAGAGAAAGGCGGCGGCAATTATAATGACCGCGGCCATATCGCTTTCCCACATATCAATTATTTTTAGTGTTGCCGTTTTCATAAAATTCATTGTTATACCTTTTCAAAAACACGAAGTTGCGCGCTGCGAGCTCTCGGATTATCAAGCGTTTCCACGCGGCTTGGCAGTATAGCTTTCTTATTTACAAGTTTTCCGACTGCTTTTTGCTCCAGCTCACGAAACCTGGTTTTGACAATCCTTGCCTCCAAGCTATGGAAAGTTATTACCGCCATTCTTCCCTTAGGTTTCAAGAGATTTGGAAATTTTTCAAGAATCCTCTCAAGTGACTGAAGTTCCTCGTTGACCGCCATTCTTAAAGCCTGAAAAGTTTTTGTCGCAGGATGAATGCGCCTGTTTCTGTAAAATCCGGGCACCGCGCTTTTTACAATGTCCACTAAGTCAAAGGTAGTTTCTATCGGTCTTCCAACTCTTACCTCGGTTATTTTTTTCGCGATTCTGCCGGCAAATCTTTCCTCGCCATAACTTTGTAAAATTGTTTCTATGTTTTCTTCATCCCAACCGTTTACAATATCCTTCGCGGAAAATTTAACTTTTGTTTCGTCCGCATCGTAAGTCATAAGAAGCGGCTCGTTTTTTCTAAAAGAAAATCCTTTACCCGATTCAAGCTGGCCGGAGTTCCAACCGAGGTCTAAAAGTATTCCGTGAACTTTCTCAACTCCCGCTTCTTTTAGAGCCCCATCCATATCGGCAAAGTTTCCGAGCCACGGGATAAATTTCTTCGCCGCATTACCGACACGTTTTGAAGCAACCTTAAGTGATTTCTCATCGCGGTCAATCCCTATTATGGTGATGTCGCCACAAAGCGCCTTCGCGATGGCCTCGCTATGGCCTCCCTCTCCAAGCGTCCCGTCCATTAATACACTTCCTGGTGACAACGCTAATCCCTCTATTACTTCATCCACCAAAACTGGAATATGAGCCATATTTAGTGATGAACCGCGCCACCACCGAGCTTTTCCGCGAGCGCGTCTCCCTGTTTTTCAATTCGGCCTTTATAATCCGCCCAACTACGCACATTCCATATTTCAACTCTGTTATGCACTCCGGCGAAAACCACTTTTTCACTAAGCCGAGCAAAATCTTTCAGAAAGTCCGGAACGAGCATCCTGCCTAGAGAATCTACCTCTACCTCCGCGGCGCCCGAAAACAGAAATCGGTTGAAACCTCTGGTGTCCGCGTGGCTAAACGAAAGTTCTCCAAACTTTTCGGAAATCTTTTTCCACTCCTTCAGAGGATACAGAAAAAGGCAGTTATCAAGACCACGAGTCACCACAACCTTCTTGCCCATCTCCTGACGAAACTTGGAAGGCAAGGATACGCGATTTTTGTCGTCTATGGTGTGTGTGTATTCGCCTATAAGCATAGGATTGAAGCGTAAAACGCTCTAAAAAAGCTAGCTAGACAGACGAAGTCCTACAAGCGTGGCGCTCTGTTATTTAACCGCGACTTTTTCGCGAATTTTCAGAGAAATTTTGTATCGTTTTCCCTTAAACACGCAGATGTAAATCTTTTTGTTTTTCATAACAAAATGGGTAGAGTAGTATCGGCCATTTACCACTTCATACCACTAGATGGTAGTTTATAACACTTTCTCCCACTTTACTAATAAAAGTTATCCACAGCCAAAAAACCTTTAACCTGTGGAGTAATACCATCCCCAATTAACCATTCCACATCTTACCCCAAATTTCGGCTACAAGACTTCGTCTCGCTCTCGCCCCGTTAGAGCGTACGCTCTAACGGGGCTCGCCTTATCTCGATAAGGCTCGCGCTCCGACTCGTCTTTCGCTCGAAATTTAGGGTAAGATTATTGTGGAAGCATTAATTGGGGATGGTATAAAACAGACAATAACGGCGACTTATCCACAGCCGAATATCCCTTCTGTCTGTCCGCTCCGTAGTGTCCTAGCGCGGATAAGGAGCAGACTTTCCCAACAACCAGCAAAAAAACTTCGAGAACTAAGTTCTCGAAGTTTTTTAATTTTTATTTTGTTGGGAAGTAAAGTGAAAGTCAGTAATATTTTTTATTCAATACTTATAATCTTACATTCCGTTACTCCTTTTGGTGTTTTACAGAAAAACGTTTCCCCCTTTTTTTTGTCAAGCATATCGGAACCTAAAGGAGAAGTGATGGAAAGCTTTCCGGCGGAAATATCAACCTCTTCCGACCCTACAATCTTGTACGTTTCCATACTGTCTCCCCGCTTCACGACAACCTTTGAACCGACCTCAACCTTACCTTTATGGTCAGTTTCAGAAACAATGTTTGCCGATTTCAAAAGCGATTCCAATTTTGAAATTCTGTCTTCCACGTTTGCTTGCTCGGTCCTCGCCTCATGATACTCGGCGTTTTCGGAAATATCCCCAAGCGACTTAGCGTATTCTAAATGCTCGGCTATTTCCTTTCTCTTTTCAGTTTTGAGCTGTTCCAATTCCTTGATGAGCTCATCATACTTTTCCTTTGTCAAATATTCCATTTGATCTGGCATATTAAAGGTTACAAATTATTATTAAGCGATTTTACTATAGCATAAAAGCCACACAAAGGGAACTTTTTTTACGAAACTCTCCACCCCCCTACCCGACCAGTTTTGTCAAAGCAAGAACGAGGCGAGGGAGTGGGTGGAAATGGTCAGAATAGGGCAAGAAAAATTTTCAATTTCCAATTTTGCAATTTTCAATCAAATCCCGAAATTTTCAATGCATCAAATCCGTAGTCAATATTCGTCCCGCCTTTGTTGTTTTTTTGTTTAAAAATTGCAAAATTGACTCCTTGAAAATTGATTGAAAACCTGTCCCGTAGCAAGAAATTCATATTTCTTTGGTACTGGGATTGCAAAATTGAAAATTCTCTCACCTCTTTCCGTCTTTTCTTTTCGGTCATCTTTAATTGAAAATTTCTGGGTTTGAAAATTGATTGAAAATTGAAAATTCTCTTATTCTTAAATCCTAAATCGTATTTCATTCTTAATTCTTATTTCCTAAATCCTATCCGTAGCCGACAGGCGCAGTATCGCAGACTTCAAAATGGCAAGGTGTGAGTAATGGCGGATGTCAAAGAAGAAGAGTCCTCCCATTTGCTTGCGTCAAGGGGCAAGGTCTTAAGAATTCCTCCTTCGCGATATTTTACGCAATTTTCCGCGCGGGCAAAATCATAAATCTCTTTTGTTATTTTTACATCTTCCAAGCAGTACTTACAGACCTTTTCCTTTTCTCCGTTTCTCCACCAATAAATAGCTTGGAGACCTTCACCTGTTTTTTTCTTTCCCAAAGTCGCCTCGGCTATGGTGTCAAGCTTTATTCTCCGCCCGAGGACCTTTTTTATTTCTTTCATAAGGTCAATGTGCTTTACTTGAGACAAGTCGCCAGGGTAGTATTTATTTAAAAGCGGCAGGTCAAAATGTTCGGAATTGTAACCGATAATCATATCTGCTCTTTCAATAACCGGCCAAAGTTTCGGAAGCTCTTCCTGAAAATACGTCTGGTATGTTTCGTCGCCGGAGTCGTATATGCCTATGACGGACAAGTCCAATTTGGATGGGTCATTTGAGCCGACTTCTGAAAAAAGATTTGAAGTTTCAATATCAAATACGACTTTTCGCATTGGGAGATTTTATTTATTTTAAGATTAAAAGTCACTTTAACGGCAGTTTATGCGTTTCCAAAAAATCTCTTATCGTAATGTCTCCCATGCCGAAGCCCACCGTCGGGACGGGTTCCGTGCCGAAGAGTTCAAGCAGGTTATCGTAGCGCCCGCCGCCGAAAAGGGAACGGTTGTTGTCGGGGTGCGTATCAAAGACCTCAAACACCATTCCAGTGTAGTAGTCGAAACCGCGCATGAGAGATGAGTCAAGAACTATTTTTATACCCTTGGCGTTGAGCGCTTCCTTAACTTCATCGAGCATCTTGCTCTTATGTATGTTTCCTGCCTCGCTCTGATTAAAAGCTCTGGTGAAGTATTTTTTGTTTCCCTCCTCCTGCTCTTCCGGCTTTAGCTTCGGTCGTTTATCAAGGAAACGGCATGCTTCTGACCATTGGGTTTTATCTCTTAAAATCGGCTCAAAGATTTTGAAGATAGCTTTTCGATCGTTGATTCGTATCTCAAAATCCTCATCTTTCGCCCCAAACACCTTCATAATCGTGTGCGCGAGAGAGATAATCTCCACTTCCGCTTCTATTCCGGCGATACCCATAATATCTGCGTTCAATTGCCAGTGCTCGCGCCTACGGCCTCTCTGCGGTCGTTCATAGCGGAAGCAATTCGCGATTGTGTACCAACGCAAAGGAAATTTGAGCGACTTCCGGCGCGCCGCAATCATACGCGCGAGCGAAGGTGTCATCTCGGGGCGAAGAGCAACCTCACGTCCGCCGCGGTCCGTAAAGGTGAACATCTGCTCGTTCACAATCTCCTCGCTTCCTTTGCTACGGTAAAGTTCCGCCGGCTCCAGAACGGACGCGCTATATTCACTGTAGCCAAACTTCTCCGCCGCCTTTTTCCATGTGGAAAAAATATAGTTTTGCACCGCCATATCCTCGGGGTAAAAATCTCGCACGCCCTTATAGCAATCGGTTGAAAGGTTGCCGTTTTTAATCATAAAATGTATTTTATCAGAGCTTATGTTATAAAGAAAGTGCGCCCGTCTGCGCTTCTCGCAAACGGGCGGCACAGATTCATACTCCCTCTATCTACCTGCGGTCCTTCGTTTTTTCTCGCTTTTGACTTTTTTCATCAATCTTCTGACGGATATTTCGGAGCTCTTCCCTAAGTTTCTCGTTTTCTCGCCTTGTCTGGATAGTTGCCTGTCGCTGGCCTACCAAATAAGGTGAAATTAAGAAAGTCAGTATAATCGCCACTATTATACTGCGGAAGAGTGAAAGCGTTTCTTCAACAATCATATGTACGAATATGGTTGTAAAAAATATCGCCATGAGGACAAAAAACAGATCAAATATCGATACGTCCTCTCTTTTTCTCATTCTGGTCCTTTTTTTGGAGTTCAACCGCTTTCCTATACTATATACTAAAGTTTCTATAACCGAGTATGTCAGAAAACGTCCACATTGTCTATAAAAATCCCGGTGAGACGCCGCTTGAATGTCTAAAGCGTTTTAGACAGGCAAGACCGGAATACGCGACGGAGAAAATAACTTACGCCGGACGGCTTGACCCTTTGGCGGAAGGTCTTTTGATTTTGCTGTCAGGCGAGGAATGTAAGAAAAAGGGGAGATACCTAGAACTTTCAAAGCTCTATGAAATTGAAGTGCTTTTTTCCATAAAAACCGACACGTACGATCTTTTAGGTATTGTGGAAGAGATTGGGGAAAAAAACTTACGGAAAGAAGAAATTAAAGAAAGTCTAAAAAAATACGGCCGTGATTTGGTTCTGCCGTACCCTCCGTATTCTTCAAAAACCGTGCGCGGTCAAAAACTCTTCAAGTGGGCGAGAGCAGGCAGACTTTCGGAAATTGATATACCGAAGAGAAAAATGGAAATTGAAAAAATTGTTTTTAAAAAAATGACCAAAATTACTTCACGCGGTCTTATGCGAAGAGTTGAAAGAATGGTTTCTCTGGTGAAAGGCGATTTTCGGCAAGGTGAAGTGCTTAAAAGTTGGAAAAAAATGCTCGCGAAAACAACCGAGAGAGAATTTCAAGTAGTCGCTCTGAAGGTAAGGTGCGCGAGTGGTACCTATATGAGAAGTCTTGCCAATGATTTAGGCGAGCGTCTAGGTACGGGTGCGATAGCGCTTAGCATAAAAAGGACGGCCGTTCTAAAGTATAAGAAAAGATGACGTATTCCTCTATGAGGTACGACACTGAAGAGCATCTCTTTCCGCATTCACTTTTTAAGAACTTTTTTGAGGTACGAACCTGTATGAGATTTTGTATTGTTTGACACTTCTTCCGGTGTGCCTTTGGCCACGACCCTGCCCCCTCCGTCTCCCCCTTCAGGACCTATGTCAATCACGTAGTCAGATGATTTTATAATGTCTAAATTGTGTTCAATGACGACCACCGTGTTTCCCCGAGCGACAAGAAGCTGTAATATCTCTATGAGCTTCTTTACATCCTCATAGTGAAGCCCCACCGTCGGCTCGTCCAAAAGGTAAACGGTCTTTTGCAAGTACGGCCGATAAAGTTCAGAAGAAATCTTTACCCTTTGCGCTTCACCGCCAGATAAAGTGGTGGCAGACTGCCCCAACTCCAAATACCCCAGCCCGACTTCGTTTAAAGTTTTAAGTCGGTCGTAAATAGCGGGAATGTCTTCAAAGAAGACTATTGCTTCTTCCACCGTTGTGCGCAAAACGTCATAAATACTTTTTCCTTTATATTTGACTTCCAGTGTCTCTTTTGTAAACCTCTTGCCGCCGCAGATATCGCAGGTTACATAAACCGTCGGCAAAAAATGCATTTCAACGGCGATTTCTCCATTTCCCTGGCACGCCTCGCAACGACCTCCTTTGCCGTGAAGAGCGGGCACATTGAAAGAAAATCTGCTCGCCTTCCAGCCGCGGTATCTGGCCTCTTCCGTCTCCGAAAACAGCTCACGTATAAAAGTGAATGCTCCGGTGTAAGTCGCGGGATTTGAACGCGGCGTTCTGCCGATAGGACTTTGGTCTATGAGAATTGCTCTTGATAGGTATTCTGTACCCGTAAATGAGCCGCAGTTATAAATTTCCGCGCTTCTGTATCTGCGGTCAAATCTTGCTCGAAGATTTTTGTGCAAAATTTCGTACAAAAAGGAAGATTTGCCCGAACCGGAAACTCCTGTTACGGATGTAAACACGCCAAGTGGCACGTCCACACTTAAATTTTTTATGTTAAATATGTTGCCACCGCGAATTTTCAACAGCCCTTTTGACAGTCGCCTTTTTTCCGGTGTTTCTATCTTTTTTTCACCCCTGAGATAACTTAGGGTCACGGAACCGGAAGTATTTTTCTTAGCGGTCAAGAGTTCATCCAAAAAACCGACTGCCACAATTTCTCCCCCATGCACTCCGGCCCCCGGCCCGATATCCACTATATAATCTGCAGAATAAACAGTGTCTTCGTCATGCTCAACGACCAGTATAGTGTTGCCAATGTCTCGCAAATGCGTAAGCGTTTTTATCAGACGTTCGTTATCCCGAGGATGAAGACCTATCGTGGGTTCGTCGAGCACGTAGAGCGCGCCCACGAGACCTGAACCCAACTGTGAAGCCAGACGGATTCTCTGCGCCTCGCCTCCGGATAGCGTATGCGCTCGTCTGTCTAAAGTCAGATAATCAAGACCGACATTCAACATAAAATCCAATCTGGACTCAATTTCTTTTATTACGACTTTCGCGATTTCTTTTTCTTTAGCGGAAAGTTTCAAATGCTTGAAAAAATCACGGGCATTTAAGATGGAAAGACCTATAAGCGATACTATTGAAATACCTTTTTCGTTTCCATGTCCTCCCAATGTCACGCCGAGTGCTTCCTCTCTCAAGCGCGCGCCATCGCACTTCGGGCAGACTTCGTTTCCGAAAAAATGTCTTGTGCCGAGGCCGTTGCACAAAGAACAAGCGCCGTGCGGCGAGTTGAATGAAAAAAGTCTCGGCTCAATTTCAGGATAAGAAAAGCCGTCATAAGGACACATAAACTTGGATGAAATCATCTTTGTCTCAACCTTTGATTTTACACCTTCGGCGGAAGGCGTTTCTATCTTTATAAGCCCGTCTGATTCGTGAAGGGCTCTTTCTATGGCTTCCGGAAGACGGTCTTTGAGACCCTCCGTCTTTTGCTTGAAATCGCTCACAAAAAATTCATCAACCAAAACATCTATGTCGTGTTTTTTATTTTTTTCCAAAATAATCTGTTCGCGCAACTTAAAATTTTTGCCGTCCACTTTGACGTCGCTAAAACCTTTTCCCAACAAGTCGTAAAGAAGCTGGTAATATTCGCCCTTTCTACCGACCACGAGCGGCGCGAAAAGTCTTATTTTCATAGAGTCGTATTCTTTGCCAAAAACCTTCCTTGTATTGCCTTCTGCGCTTAGATTTTCAACAAGCTCAATAATTGTGTGCTTTATCTCGTCATTTGACAGTCTGGATATTAAACGGCCGCATTTTAAGCAGTGAGGTTTACCCACGCGAGAATAGAGCACTCTAAGATAGTCGTACAGTTCGGTGATAGTGGCTACGGTGGAACGCGGGTTGTTTGAGCGAGACTTCTGGTCTATGGAAATCGCGGGAGAAAGTCCCGTAATCTCGTCCACATCGGGCTTTTGCATCGTGTTTAAAAACTGCCTGGCGTAAGCAGACAAGGACTCCACGTATCTTCTCTGCCCTTCGGCAAAAATAGTGTCAAAAGCCAATGAAGATTTGCCGGAACCTGACAGGCCGGTAAAAACTATCATTTTGTTTCTGGGCATTTCAACGGTAATATTTTTCAGGTTGTGGGTGCGTGCCCCGCGAACTATTATTTTGTCACTTCCTTCTTCTTTTTTAAGCATAAACAACAGCTACGCTTATGCCGCATAGCTTAATTTGCAGTGGAAATATATCACACAATAGCGTCTTTTCAAACATCAAGATATAATTATTTAGGCTCACGCGTTTGCCTCCCAAACGAGTAAGTCATAATTATTTCAACATGAAAGCTGTCTCCATTCGTTTTATATTAATTCTGTTGCTTGCTGTCGCGGCGCTATCATTTTCGGTTTTGCCAACCGCAAGCGCCTCCGCTCACGAAGTTTATGTTTTGGAAAGCGAAGAAATCCAAAAAGCTATTGAAGGACCTCGATTGGATATTTCCTCTATTCTAAAGTCGGATGAAAAGGAAATTCTGATTTGGTCGTTTATTATCTTTGCGGTGGTTACGCTGGTATTTTTTCTTTCCATATCGCAAGTTTTGGAAAGATTTTTTGACCCGCTCTTGTTTAAGCTAAAACCGTTTGCTTCTTATTATAGCGCAAGTTACTCTGGGTCTGTCAATTCTGGCTTCTTCGTACCAAGGGTCTCTTTTCGGACCAGAACTTGATATGTCAGCCCTTTTTGGCGAAGCGTCACTCGCG
>JAUYJM010000017.1 GCA_030689285.1 bacterium | reverse complement strand
TGTGAATTACGAAATGTCTTTTTCGGCGAGTCTTTTTGGCGCACGGAGATTTTTTACTAAAAATCTCCTCTCTCGGGCGAGAGCCGCGCCTCAAAAGGCGCCTCTCAAACCTCGCCTCAACACCATTTCGTAATTCAAGGTATTTACACAGTCGTAAATAAAAAGCTCCGATTTTTCGGAGCTTTTTGTCTAGTTGGTGTTTTTGCCACTGTTGTTACCGTTCTTCTCGCAGATACAGGCTCTCGTAAATACCGGTTTCTATCAGATGCTCAAACCTTGCCTTCAGGCTTATCATGTTAGAGCCCTGATGGGTGCCCGATTGTTTTTCGTTCTTATAGAGCTCAGATTGAATCATCTGAAACAGAGCGTCTCTTTCCTTTAAAAGTTTTTCCACAGTCAAGCGGAGTTTCGCGTTCTCCTCCGAAAGTCTCTCGGCAAGAGCTTTGTGCGTTGCGACTTCCTCTTTGTGCAAACGATACAGTCGCGCCACACTATTGACAATGTTTATTTCACCGAACACCTTGCTCAACGCCATTTTGAAGTCTAATAACTTTTTTAATTCTGTGACAATTTGGTTCTTTTGACTGTGAACCGCTGGATTTAGTGAGGTAGTGTGAGCTTTCATAATCTGGCGCAAGTATAACAGCGCCCGCGTTCAAATGTCAAAGTCTAAAACATTTAGACTTGCAAGTGTGTGGATAAGTCGCGAAAGCTTTTTGGAAAAAATGTTATATTTAGAATCAAATGACCGTAGATGAAAGAGTGAAAAAATACATTACTGACGCGAAAAATTACGGAATGGAGTCCAAACAAATCCGTATAAATCTTTTGAGTCAAGGTTGGACGGAAAAAGAAATAGACGAAGCATCAAACGCTTTATCGCCCTCAATACAGATTTCAGCTACCCCTAAAGAAAACGAACAGAATGAACCTTCGGCGGCAGAGCCGTCTGAAAAATCGTTTGTTTCGCAAGCGGAAAAACCTTCCAGCGACGCAACTCTGCAAAAAATTCAAAGTAAAGCGTCCCTGCCATCCCAAGAAACTTCCGCCCCTTCGGCGGCAGAGCTTCAGCCGTCAAATCCCGAAAAAAACCCTTCCGAAGGCGCTAGAACCAGAAGTAGTTTTGGCGTTTTTCTAGGTATCGTGGTGGCTGTCATTTTGATTCTTGCCGGCGGTACTCTTGTTTTTGCCCACATAAATGGACTCTGGTTTTTTGAGCGAGCGCCGTATAAAGCAAACGAAGTTATCATAAAAGGCCTGTCCAGATTTGCCGATTTCAAAACTGGAAAATGGAGCGTTTCTGTTTTACTGAAAAGCGAAGACAGGGAAGCGGACGCCACTCCTTTTTATTACGACAAAGAAGCAGTTGAAAAAGATTTAGAGGCAAAACGCGCGGCTTACGAGTATGACAAAAACCTGTTTACAGTTTTAAACAGAATATCTAATGATTTATACAATTTTTACTTTTTGAAGAGTTACTATCCAGCCACCATAGCAGAGCTTAAGACAAGCCAGCAGGGGAAAGATATGCTTGAATACACTGCCTACGCAGAGCTTATAGACAGCTCTGTCGTCTATATCAGAAAATCAGATGGCAAAGGTTACTTCCTGACCGCCGAGTTTGAAACAACCGATGCCGTCAAAACTGTTGCCGGCTCGTACCTGTACGACGAGGAGAGTATGAAAATATCTGGGACAAAAGTCACATTTGATGAAAAGGTAAACTCTTTTTATTTCTTCAACTTTAAGGGCGTTCCGCCGAGACCTCCCGTAATTATGTTTTTGGAAGGCAGGGATAAGCTTTTTACATATCTGCCGAGTGAGTTTTCCTTAAGAGGTTATGTTTCCGGAACCGTAGACATCAGCGCGGCAGAATCAGAAAAACCGAAAAAACCGAGCGGTTCTGTCACGATAGAAGCATCTGCCAAGCTCGGAGACTCTTCTTTTGAGGTCGGGTTTGACGCGCGCTTTATAGAGGACGAAACTTATATAAGAATAAATAAAATTCCCAGTCTGCCGATATTTGGAGCGCAATTTGACCCGTCTCTTTTAAAAGGCAGGTGGTTTAAATTGGCGAAGAAAGACCTAAACGATTCTTTTGGTGTCCTAACAAAGGTCAATGAAGACCCAGAGGCCTATGAAAACACAGTAGAAGCGTATGGGAAAATTATGATAATCTTCCAGGAAGAGAAGCTTGTGAGCGTAAGCGAGGGGCCGCTCAAAGAAAAAATCGGAGAGAAAACCGTTTATAAATATTCGTTTCGCATAAATAAAGACAAGCTTGTGTCGTCTTTTGAGAGAATAGCTAATGAAGTTTATCCTCTAATGTATGATGACACGCCCAGGCAGTACCAAGATGTCATAGAATTTTTGGAAAGCGATATGTTTGGGGACTTCTTGGACCATATGGAGAAAAACAACGAATTTGCCATCTGGTTTACTAAAGACGGCTTTCCTTCGCAAGTCAGGTACCACTCTAGAATGATACCGATTATGGAATCTCCGAAACTTGAAAACAAACAGTACATTTTGGACTTTACTTACTCTATTTTTGACATAAATCAGCCCATAATAACAGAGATACCGTCAGAGTTTTTGGAGTTTGAGGAGATGATGGAAAAACTTATATACGGAGAATCAGCCGAATTGTGAAAAAAATGGATTGCAACAACTGAAGATTAAAGCAGAGTTTCCGGTTCTACCGCCACGGCAAACTGCTGGGGAAGGGAAGTGAGAATCAAGCGTAATTTTTCATCCGGCCACTCGTTTCTGCCGAGCTTTATGATTATATTCATAGTATAGAAACCTCTGGCATTTTCGTTCCACGCGGGAAAGCCCGCGGATTGCCAGTCTTCTAAAAGTTTTAAAAGCTTTTCAATTTCACTCTTCACTTTTATTTTGTCTTTTCCGGCCAACGTAATCTTTATAATCACTGAAAATGGCGGGTAGCCGAACTTCTCTCTTTCTTTAATTTCTTCGCGATAAAAGTCGGCCAGATTTCCTGAAAGTCCGTACTCAAGAATTCTCTTGTCTTCCATTCTTGTCTGCATCAAAAAGTTTTTGGAGGCCAGTTTTCTGACACGCACTATTATGCCGAGGGCTCTTTCGTTTATGCGAAAATCGGGGATGGAAAAAAGCGAGTCTAGCGACACTACGGCCGTATTGGCAACCTTTTTGTCTAAAAGATAAACGAGAGCTTTTTCCGTGCCGAAAAGGACGCTCCCCGGAGTCGCCAAAAACTGTCTTACAATTTCCGAGGCCTTTTTGTGAGTTTTGGCCGTATCGGCATCAAGTCTAAATGCCGGAATTTCGGGGAAGCTATGCGCAAACTCACTGATAACTCTTTCTATGCCTATTCCCAGGGTTGTCAGGTTCCAGCTTTCACAGAAGGAACATTTCTCGTCTGCGGAGCGCTTCTCCCCGCATTTGTGGCACAAAAAAACATTTTTTTTCTTGCCTGACAACACGAAATGGTGGAGCACCATCGGAGTCTTACAGACGAGGCACAACACGGAAGCCCCGCAGTCTCCACAGACAGTGGAAGGGTAGAGGCCTCTTCGTCCGTTTAACACAAACATTTGCTCACTTTGTTCTTTGGTGTCCCGCGCCAGAGACTTTAATTCTTCGCTTATCACCGTAAACTCTTTTCTCTCTTCCTCCTGCTGTTTTTGTCTCATATCCACGAAGTGGGTCGCTGCCGTGGTAAGAAACCTAAACTTCAAAGGAGCAAGTTCAACCAAAGACTCTTCTCTATGCCTCCACACGGTTTCCGTGCGAAGCAACATATCGCCATATATAAGCCGTGAAGAGGTTTTTTTTGCGAACTCTTCCGCGAAAAATCTTGCGTCCACGAAAGGCCTCGCCACCGACTTGAATCCTCTTGAGTTTTCGCGTTCAATGACAATCGTGTGAAAGTCGCTCCTCGGTATGGAGAGAAACGAACCCGTGGCCAACACCGCTACCGGATGCTTCTCGGAAACAATGGAATTCCAGTCGGCGATTATCTCTTTAGGCGAGCGTTCGCTATGAAGCATATAAGCGTACTTTTCCACGCCTTTCCCTAGATGTTCAAACGCTCTGCGCGTATCTTCTATCGTCGGCAAGCAAAAAAATATTGAGGCCTGTTTCGCAAACTCTTCGCGAATCAGACTTTTATAATTTGCGAATCTTTCTTCGTCTTCGGCCTGAAGCACAAATATCTCGCCGGCGCGCGTCCTCTTTATCGCAAACTCTTTGGGATTCTTGAACTTTGAAATATTTTGAAGAACTATATCCGGAACAAGATGAGACAAAACTGCCCCGAAAGAGGCGGCGTGATATTTTGCGGTTTCTCTCACCGATTCTATAAATTGCGGCAAAAAAAAGTTTTGGCACTTTATCTTACCGGCTTTTTTCAAGGGAAAAGACATACTCTTGATCTCTGATTTTTCCTCCTCTGCCGGAAAACACCTCACCACAAGAGACAAAGTGTTTTTTCCTCTAAGTGGAACTTCCACAATGCTCCCCGCGACCGCCTCCTCGGCGCTAAAATAAGACAAAGTGTCTTTTGGAGCGCCTCTTGAAATAGGCGCGACCTCTAGAATAAACATATCTGTACTCTACAACATTCATTCATTTTTTCAAAATTATGTAAAAACCGACTTTTAGATTAGAATACTTTAATGGCAAGCCACAAAACAGGAGGTGATTTTTTGATAAGAGGAAACGGAGGAATCCGTAAACTTCAAGGAAAGATAGCCGTTTCGGGGGCTAAAAACGCCGCTATTAAGGTTATGGCGGCCTCATTTCTATTTGAGGACGAGGTGAGACTCCGAAACATACCTGAAATTGAAGACCTTTTTCATATAGCGAAAATTTTAGAGAGCGTGGGCGTATCTGCCGATTTTCCAGAAAAACACACCGTCCTGCTTAAATCGCAAAAAAACATTGGGAATGAAATTTCCAATGAACTGGGAAGTAAAACCCGCTCCTCAATAGTTCTGACCGCCCCGATTCTAGCGCGAACGGGAAAAGTGGTTTTCGGCAACCCCGGCGGTTGCAATTTGGGAGAGAGACCTATTGACCTCTGGCTTGATGGTTACAGAAAAATGGGAGCCAACGTGAAGGAAGAGAACGGGCTGTTTAAGGTGGAAGCGAAAAACGGTAAACTGCGCGGCGCGGAAATATTCTTCAAAGTCCAGAGCCATACCGCGACCGAAGGTATGATGCTCGCCGCCTGCCTCGCCGAAGGCAAAACCGTCTTAAAAAATTGCGCCCTAGAGCCGGAAGTAAAGTCTCTCGCAGATTTTCTAAACTCTTGCGGAGCCAAAATTGATGGAGCGGGAACGCATACTATAACAGTGCAAGGCACGGGACTTTTGTCAGCGAAAGGGAAAGAGTATATCACGATTCCGGACAGGATAGAGGCGGGTAGTTTCCTTATCTTGGGCGCGCTTGCCGCGAAAGAACTCGTCATAGAGAAATGCGAACCGAAACATTTTGAAATCGTTACCGAAATTCTGCGAAGTGTCGGATCGGAGGTTGAGATCGCCGCAGACACGGCGACTGTGAGGGGAGGGAAGCCGTTTAAGGCGCTCCCCGTGCGTACACATGAGTATCCCGGCCTTGCCACAGACCTCCAGGCGCCTATGGCGGTGCTACTATCTCAGATGGAGGGAAAATCTTCTCTCTTTGAAACCATTTACGAAGGACGGCTAAATTACTTGCCGGAACTTCAAAAAATGGGAGTGGGCGCAAAACTAAAAGATTCTCACAGAGCAATTATAAACGGACCGTCTAAACTGACGGGATGCGAAACAACAGCCCTTGACATAAGGTCAGGAATGGCTCTTATTATAGCCGCCGCAATTGCCGAAGGGGAAACCTTCATCCATAATGCGTATATGGTGGACAGAGGTTACGATAGGATAGAGGAGAGATTGCGCGGCATAGGAATGGGAATAGAGAGAATCGTTTAGAAACATCGGGTTCGCGCTTTATCTTAACGCAAAATTTCGTTTCTGTTTAACCTCTTAACTTAAAAGTTGAAAATTATTAAAATGTCTTTTTTTTCCACAAAACTCGGCATTGACCTTGGTACCGCAAACACCCTTGTCTTTGTACCGCGCAAAGGGGTGGTGCTAAATGAGCCGTCTGTCGTAGCTGTCTCCGAACAGGATAATAAAATTTTGGCCGTGGGACTTGAAGCGAAAAATATGATAGGTAAAACTCCGGAAAGCATTATCGCTTACAGGCCGCTTAAAGACGGGGTCATTGCGGACTACAGGGTAACTGAAGCTATGCTTCGCTACTTTATAGACAAAGCTTTAGGCAAGTGGAATCTGTGGAAGCCCGAAGTTCTGGTTTCGGTACCGGCTGGAGTTACATCCACCGAAAGGCGTGCCGTCATAGAAGCGGCCATGAAAGCCGGCGCTCGCTCCGCCTACGTGGTAAAAGAACCTATACTTGCGGCCATAGGAGCGGGGATCCCCATACAGGAGCCGATGGGGCATATGATAGTGGACATCGGCGGCGGCACGACAGACGTGGCGGTAATTTCACTTGGAGGCATCGTGGCTTCCACGTCCGTAAAGTGCGCGGGTAACCGATTGGACGCGAGCATAACCGACTATATTAAAAAAACATTTAACCTGGGAGTGGGAGACAAGATGGCCGAAGACATAAAAATCAAAGTCGGTTCCGCCGTACCTTTGGATGAAGAGCTTTCAATGACGACAAAGGGGCGGGATTTTATTACCGGACTGCCCCGAACCACCGAGGTAAAAACAAATGAAATAGTAAAAGCCATAAGCAGAGAACTTCGTGAGATAATAAAAGCCATAAAAGATGTTTTGCAGGAGACGCCGCCGGAACTGGCGGCAGATATCATAGACCGCGGAATAATAATGACAGGAGGTTCATCCCAGCTTAGAAATCTGCCGGAGTTGGTCTTCCGACGCACAGGAGTGAAAGCGGTTTTGGCCAAAGACCCTTTATTTTGCGTGGCGCGAGGAACCGGCATAGCTCTGGACCATCTTGATGTTTATAAAAAATCCATAATTTCAAAAAGGTAGAGATACTGGCATTTGAGCTAGATGCGTTATAAAATAAAAAGAAGCGTATTATTAGGTAAGGTTGTTGCTGAATTTAATCCTGAGAGATACCCCGAAGCTTTGCTTCGGGGTGACGAGGAATAGTGGGAAGGGGTGAGGAAGCGAAAACTTGGAGCTTCCGCAAGACTTATTCAGCTCGAGTCTGCGAGAGCGAATAAGTGGACAGATTCTGTAAGAATCGGGGAAACGGGAGTTTCCCCGT
>JAUYJM010000016.1 GCA_030689285.1 bacterium | reverse complement strand
TGTGAATTACGAAATGTCTTTTTCGGCGAGTCTTTTTGGCGCACGGAGATTTTTTACTAAAAATCTCCTCTCTCGGGCGAGAGCCGCGCCTCAAAAGGCGCCTCTCAAACCTCGCCTCAACACCATTTCGTAATTCAAGGTCGATAAGCGCGGTGCCCGAGCGAAAGCGAAATAAAAAAACGGGGAGTTCGCCAATGCACTAGCGAACTCCCCGCGGAGGAACTTAGGCGTCCGCGCCTAAGTCAAGAACTTATATCCGCTGTATCCTTTTGGGATGAACGGATGGCCCTGTCCCCGGGCTTTGGGGAAGAGAATATTTCGACCCTCTTTGTTCAAAAACTCTTCGCCTGTTTCCGGGTCAAAACTGAATGCGGTGTGAGGAAGACGAATTTCCTCTCTTCCTGCGAGCATTAGCTCCGTACTTCCGTCGGTTTTTATTCTTTTTGCCATAGCTTCTCTACTCCGTCGTTTTCCGTTGTTCGGCCTTCCCCTTCCGCTCTCCTCCTCTGTGCAACTAATTTACATTTATATTCCTTTCGGTAAACATTGTCAATGCAAAACAGTGGAAAACGTGATATATTTATCAAAATGGTAACCCGAGAAGAAATCCAGAAACTTGCCGAGCTTTCTCGTATTGAAGTTGGAGAAGACGAAGTGGAAAAACTCCGGAAAGACATCGGGGGCATTTTGGAATATGTAGACAAAATAAAATCAGCTCCCGTTTCGGTGGATAAGGAAGGCGACAAACCGGCTCTGCGGAATGTGTTTAGAGAAGACGGCGAACCGCACGAAAGCGGCAAGTTTAAAGATGTTTTGCTTGCCGAGGCGCCGGAAACCGAAGACGGATTTGTGAAGGTGAAGAAGATACTATAATCGCAAAACATATAACATGTAACGTGTAACTTGTAACTTGTAACCTGTAACCTGTAACGCCGGAAAAATCTGACGCTTCACGCTTCTCGCTTCACGTTACACTCTACACGCTACACTCTTACATATGTCCATTGACCTCAAAAACCTGACGATAAAAAAAGCTCACGAAGCGCTTACGCGCGGCGATTTTACCGCCGTCCAATTAGCGGGCTCCTATTTGAAAAACATAGAGGAAAAAAATCCGTCTTTGAACGCTTATCTGGAAGTTTTTGACGATGTATTAAGCCAAGCGGAAAAAGCCGATAAGAGAATAAAAGAGGGCAGGGCGGCTCTTTTGACCGGCATTCCGATGGCAATCAAAGACAACATTATGATAGAGGGGAGAAAAGTTTCCGCCGCGTCAAAAATCTTGGAAAACTACACGGCCGCGTATGACGCGACTGTTATTCGAAAGCTCAAAGAGGCCGGTGCCGTGTTTTTAGGGCGCACCAATATGGACGAATTCGCTATGGGTTCTTCCACCGAAAATTCGGCCTTTGGAGTCACAAAAAATCCTCACGACACTTCGCGAGTGGCCGGTGGCTCATCGGGTGGCGGGGCGGCCGCGGTGGCGGCCGATATGGCTTTGGCGGCTCTCGGTTCTGATACAGGCGGTTCCATAAGACAGCCGGCAAGTTTTTGCGGAGTTGTGGGACTCAAGCCCACGTACGGAGCAGTTTCTCGGTACGGGCTTATCGCGCTGGGCTCGTCTTTGGATTGTATCGGCCCGCTTGCAAAAACCGTAGAGGACGCGCGGATAATTTTTGACTGTATTAAAGGCAAAGACGAGTTTGATGGCACTTCAGTTGATTTCACAAAAGAATTAAGCGCAATTCCGGACACAATTTCTTTTACCGCCACCAAGAATTTTTTAGGAGCCGTCGATCTAAAAGACTTAAGAGAACAAACATTAGAAAGTTACAGTAAAGCTTGCGATACTTTGTCAGCGGCCGGATTTCATTACAAAACGGCCGAGTTTCAAGGCCCTACCGCTTTTGATTATTCTTTGCCGGCATATTATATAATTATGCCCGCGGAAGCGTCTGCCAATCTCGCGCGATTTGATGGAGTCAAATACGGTCTCTATAAAGGAGGTGAAGCTCTTTTGGATGATTATGGAAAAACTCGAGCTTTTGGTTTTGGCGAAGAGGTTAGAAGAAGAATTCTTGTTGGCGCTTATGTTTTATCACACGGTTATTATGACGCTTATTACAACAAAGCTCAAAAAATCAGGACTCTTATCAAGGAGACATTCAACAATCTTTTTAAAGAAGCAGATGTGGTTATCTGGCCTACCACTCCGACTGCTGCTTGGAAAATTGGAGAAAAAAAGGACCCCGTGTCTGTCTATCTTTCGGATATTTTTACAGTGTCCGCCAATATCGCCGGCATTCCTGCAATTTCGGTGCCATTTGGCGAAGTTGAAGTAAACGGAAAGAGACTGCCCTTAGGCGTTCAACTTATGGCGTCTTATGGTCGCGAGAATATTCTTTTTGAAGTTGCCGCAAAACTTTTGAAGTTTTGATATAATTTAAATACCGGGCGTTGAAACTAGCTCGGCTTTTAAACTCAAATTCCACTTTCTATGAACTTTTTTAACATAGAATACCTATTTCAGAAAATCTACGACCTATTTCAGGGCAAGGATTTAAATGAAATCCTAAGGGCCATCGCGGAATGGTTAATGGCCTTTTTGGAAAAAATGGCGCCTTTTTCTTTTGCCGTCTCGGTGCTTTTGGTAGCCGGTATCATCTATTGTTCCATTAGAATTACGCAGATACGCGAAGCCGAAAAAGCAATATACGGGCCACGTCCCGAAACTTCACCGGTTTCAGAAGTTTTAAACCGAAAATGGCAGATGGTTTTAGAACATCTGGAATCGGAAAAGGAAAGCGACTGGCGTCTGGCTATTTTGGAAGCCGATATAATGCTTGATGAGATGCTTGAAGGGCAGGGTTATCATGCCGACACTTTGGCCGACAAACTAAAGATGATAGAGCCGAGCGACTTTACGACTCTTGATTTCGCATGGACGGCGCATAAGGTGCGAAACCAGATAGCCCACGAAGGTTCGGCATTTCAGCTTACGCACCGCGAAGCGAAAAAGGTTGTCAGTTTATTTGAGAAGGTATTTAAGGAGTTTAAATACATATAACATGCAGCTTGTAACATGGAACATTCATAATAAGATAACCAATACAAAATCCGCCTTCGGCGGATTTTGTAAATGATACATGTTTTATGCTACATGTTCCATTATTAAGTTGCGGGGTCCGGATTTGCGCCGGAACTAAAAGGTTATGAGCCTTTCGTGCGACTGTTACACTACCCCGCGATTGTTCAGCCCACAACCGGCTACCAACAACAAGCGAAACTTATTGCGGATTGCGAGTAGATAGCTGTAAAGTTCAGTCATTGTACAGCAATATGCCTATAGACGCAAGGCGGATTTCACGATAATATATCTTAGGAATTTTCAATTTCCAATTATCAATTTTCAATCAATTTCTTAATTTTCAGTTTTCAAACATTTGAGCATTGAAAATTGAAAATTGTATGTTCTTGCCGGCGTAGCTCAGGTAGTCAGAGCGACGGACTCATAAGCCGTAGGTCCCAAGTGCAAGTCTTGGCGCCGGCACCAATTATAATTTTCATATGACAAGTAGACGGTATGCCGACACAGTTTCTTTTCCAGAAAATTTGAGGTATCCTTAATTGTATGATTGAAAATCCAGAGACAGGCGAAGAAAAAGGCGTGCAGAGCGAATACGAAATCAGATTGGGAAAAAGGGCGGAAATGTTGAAAAAGGGCATAAACCCTTATGCCTTTAAATTTACCCGTAGCCACAAAACTTCCGAAATCAAGGAAAATGAGACCGATTTTGTCGCCAAAGAACAAGCAGTAGAAATCTGCGGGAAAGTTTATTCTGTGCGAGCGCATGGAGGTTCTATTTTTGCCGACTTGGCGGATTTTTCCGGCAAACTTCAGATTTACGCCAAGTCGGACGAACTCGGCGAAGAGAAGTTTAAGATTTTTGAAGAATTTGTCGGAACGGGAGATTTTCTCGGAGTAAAAGGCAAAGTTTTTAAAACCAAAAAGGGCGAGTTAAGCGTTTTGATTTCTGATTTTGAAATTCTATCAAAAGCTCTCCGCCCCACTCCGGCCTCTTGGTATGGCCTTTCCCATACCGAAAAAAGGTTTAGAGAGCGCTATTTAGACATCCTTTTGAATGAGGACGTGAAAACGCGGTTTAAAAAACGGGCGCAAATCATGGATGCTATCAGGGATACTTTGAGAAGAGGCGATTTTTTGGAAATAGAAACGCCTGTGCTTCACCCGATTTACGGCGGCGCGAACGCCCGTCCTTTTAAAACGTATTACGAATCTCTAAAGCAGGATTTTTATTTGCGCATTTCAAACGAGCTTTACCTAAAGAGAGCGATTGTGGGAAACTTGGAAAAAGTATTTGAATTTAGCCGAGATTTTAGAAACGAAGGCATAGACGCCACTCATAACCCCGAATTTACGATGATTGAAATTTATGAGGCCTACAAGGATTACAATGACTTTTTAGAGCTTACCAAAGAGCTGATTTTAAAAGCCAACGCCGCCGCCGGTAATTCGGAAAAAATTTTATGGGGCGAAAAGCAGATAGATTTGGGCGGACAATGGCCAAAAAAGAAACTTAATGATTTGCTGAAAGAAAAAACAGGACTTGATGTATTAAACTTTCCTGAAATAGAACTGCAAAAATACGCGGAAAGCATCGGGCTTAAGATGCCTCCCAAGACAAACTGGGGGGTACTCGTAGATAAAATTTTTACCGCTAAAGTGGAGCCGACTCTTATAAATCCGACTTTTGTGATTGACTACCCTGTGGAGATTTCGCCTTTGGCCAAAAGACACAGAAACGAAGAGAAATTGACGGAAAGGTTTGAACTTTATATTGGCGGAAAAGAAATCGCAAACGGTTTCAGCGAGCTTACGGACCCGGTGGAGCAGAGAGCTCGTTTTGAGGAAGAACAAAAACACAGGACGAAAGGCGACTTGGAAGCGCATCCTCTGGACGAAGATTTTATTTTGGCCCAGGAGTACGGTATGCCGCCGACTGCCGGAGTCGGAATAGGAATTGACCGTCTTGCAATGCTTCTCACGAATGCCGTAAATATCCGCGAGGTAATAATGTTTCCCCAGCTTAAGAGCTAGGCAGGGGCGTGTAGCGTGTAGCGTGTAGCGCGCTGATTTGGTTAGTAAACTCACTTATCCAAACATATCCTTAAGCGCGGTAAATTAAAGATATATAGGAATTCGCGGTCATTTTAAGGTTATCCAGACCTATCCCCTGACGGCATAATTTTCGGACACGGATAAATTCTGAGAGATACCCCGAAGCTTTGCTTTGGGGTGACGAGGAATAGTGGGAAGGGGTGAGGAAGCGAAAACTTGGAGCTTCCGCAAGACTTATTCAGCTCGAGTCTGCGAGAGCGAATAAGTGGACAGATTCTGTAAGAATCGGGGAAACGGGAGTTTCCCCGTGGCGGACAGAG
>JAUYJM010000015.1 GCA_030689285.1 bacterium | reverse complement strand
CTTTCCTGTGTTTGTCTTTGGTATAGTCGCGAGGGTTATAAAACTTAAATTTCACCTTTTTCTCTTTTTGAGCGCGCCAAAGCATGGACGAATTCACATACGCCTCAAAGACCTCGGGAAACAGGGTGATGATATGAAAAGTCATATTTTTATTTAGGATAAGCGTATAGCGGATAGCCGTAAAAGGCAAGAAGCGAGCAATGTAAGCAAGCAACTGAAGACCATAAAAAAGTAACGGCTACGAATTCTCTACACTCAAACTATTCGCCTATTCGTACGAATTAGACCACTATTGCGAGGACAGAAAAGTCAATCAAAAAACCCGCGCTTATTGCGGGGTTTTATTTTGCTTACCGATAGTGGTTATTGACATCAATCACTTCAATCTCCCTGCGATTGCGAAAAAAGAAAACGGCTCGATATTTGCGGTCAATACGAAAACTCCATAAACGCAAATGCTTTGGTTCAAGCAGTTCCATATTAAGTCCGGGATGGCGCAGATTCGCCTCAAAAAGCTCTTTTTTCTTCATGAACTTTTCCGTCAGTCCTCGCTTGGCGAGGAAAGACGATAGTTCCGTATGAAGAGGGAGTATCCGCATACATTCTACTTACTTAAAATAGGAGGAGCGACGCAGTCCTTTCGCGACGCTTTCCAAAAATTGTCGACTGTATCGCCGTGTTCCACGGAACGCTCGCAGTACTTCTTCGCGACTTCTGGTAGGTGGCGGCACATACAGTTCGTCCTGCGCGACTTTAAGCACGCGCTCATAGGCCGTAGCGCGCTTTTTTAAAAACTCGTATTCAATTTTTGGAATGGTAACCTTACTCATAAATACAATATAGCATTTTCAACCTTTCCCTTCAAGGACTTGTATATAACTTTCCATACCGACCGAAAAATGTCTTAATTTTCTATTTTCCTTTACCCCTATGACCATTTACACCTAACTTTTTCAAAAACTTGGCAAGGCCGTAGTGTGAGAATCACGGCTACCGCGATAGAGCGGAAGCCGTGATTTCTCCACACTCAAACTATTCCACTATTCGTACGAATTAGACCATTGTTGTGAAAACATCAGTCCGTAGTTTGTTGAGTCCAAACAAAAAACCGCGCGGAGCTAAAAGCTTTCGCGTGGTTTTTGTTTCTTTACGCTACACGTTATACGTTATACGCTTTACGCTACACGTTATACGCTACACGCTACACGCTACACGCTACACGCTATAAGTTATATCTTCAAATCTTCCATCGCCTCATCCACTGATTTTGAAGCGCTGCTTTGGGAGCGCATTCCTCCTTCCGGTTCGTTTATTTTAAGATTAACGCGGGCATTGTTTTTCATTCCGACCACGCGAAGCAAAGTCCTTATGGCTTTGGCGGTATTGCCCATTCTTCCGATAATTTTACCCATATCTTCCGGAGACACTGACAGGGTGAGAAGAACCCCCATCTCATCTACAGTCCTCTCTATTTTGACACTGCTAGGGTTATCAACTAGAGCTTTTACTACAAAATCTAAAAACTGAACATCAGTATCGCTATTCATAAAATTTTCCCTGAAGAAAGAGTATTTGTTTCTTACTTTCTTTCAGAGCGCATCTTTAATTCTTAATAATCTGGCAGTATGGTACGACTCTACTGCGTTAACTGGCGCTATAATACTCCTAAAAACTAAAAAAGTCAATCTTTTTACTGTGGATACATTAAGCATTGACTTCCGTTTTTTCTTCCTTTTTTGCTTCATCTTGCGGCGGTGCCTCTATCGGCGACACATCAGCTTTTTTTCCTTCCTCTTCTGGTCCTGGCAAAGAAGACTTCTCTGTTTCATTACTTTGCCCCTCGCTTCCTTCCGTGGAGGCCTTCTCTGTCGTCGGTGGTAGATTATCTGCAACCTGCTTACTTTTTTCTCCCGTTATCCTTTTTGATATAACATTTCTCTTAGAACCCTGTATAATTTTCCTGCCTACAAGATAATTATGCACGGAATCAGAAGCTTGAGCTCCTTTGGAAAACCAGTATTTTACCCTGTCTTCGGCTATTTCGCTTTTTTTTGATACAGGATTGTGGAAGCCCAAAATTTCAAGAAATCGTCCGCTTTTGGCGCTATTTTTGGAATCAGTCAAAACAAACCGAAATGTCGGAATGTTTTTACGGCCCACTCTTTGCATACGTATTTTCAGCATAAAGGCAATCTTAACATTAGTTTAAGTTTATCGCAATAGCGTGTTATAGTAATGTAGTGAAAAAAGGAAATGGAACAAAAGAAACGGCAAAAACCTATACGGCAGAGGTAAGCGTCAACTCACGCGGATTCGGCTATTTAAGTCTCCCAGGGTACAAAGACGACATAGAAATTCAGCCGGAAAATCTAAACACGGCGCTACACAAGGACGAAGTGGAAGCGGTTGTTTTACCTAGAAAACGAACAGACCGCAGGACGCAAGGGCGAGTAATACGCGTAGTGAGGCGTTTTAAGGAGAAATTTGTCGGCGAGACGAGAAAGCAAGAGGGCAAGTTTTTTGTTATACCAGATGACTACAGATTCTACGAAAAAATTTTCATAGAAAACCCGCCGACAAACCTTGCGGAAAAACTCAAGGTTTATGTACGACTCACCGGCTGGAGCAAAATGGGCCCAAAGGGCGAAGTCTTGAAAATTATCGGAGTGGAAGGCCAACATGATGTTGAAATGAAATCAATAGTCTTGGAAAAAGGATTTGAGACGGATTTCCCCGCTCCTGCGGAAAAAGAAGCGGAAGACATTGGAAAACGAGAAAAGCCGATAAAAGAAGAAGAAACAAAAACCAGGCGGGATTTTCGGGGCGTTACCACTTTTACAATAGACCCTAAAACGGCAAAAGATTTTGATGACGCGATTTCGCTTCGCGAAATCGCGTCATCAAAAGTCCCAGCCCAAAAGTCCGAAATCAAAAACCCGACTTACGAGATTGGAATACACATCGCCGACGTTTCGCATTACGTCAAAGAGGACTCCGCCTTGGACAAAGAAGCCCGAGAAAGGGCTTTCAGCGTTTACTTGGTGGACAGAACCATTCCTAT
>JAUYJM010000003.1 GCA_030689285.1 bacterium | reverse complement strand
GGGGTGACGAGGAATAGTGGGAAGGGGTGAGGAAGCGAAAACTTGGAGCTTCCGCAAGACTTATTCAGCTCGAGTCTGCGAGAGCGAATAAGTGGACAGATTCTGTAAGAATCGGGGAAACGGTAGTTTCCCCGTGGCGGAGAGAAGACGAGCCCGTCAGGGCGAGCGTTCCGAACGGAAGAGTTCTCAAAAAATTTTTCGCCTAATACCCCGAGAGCCTTGCTCTAGGGGATAGGACGAAAAAATTTTATTTCTGCTATAATGATTGTATGAATCCCGTTAGAAATAGCATAATACCTGTTTCATGGTATAAATTAACTATCAAAATTATTTATGAAAATTTCTAACGGGATGAATAAATCCGCTTCAATTATTCTCACTGTCGCGCTCCTTATTACACTTGGAATTATTTTTATAGGCGATTCTGAATCAAGGGGTAATACAAACACTGCCACAAATGAAGCGGTTCAAAATAGCGTGATAAAAGACGGCGTGCAGTATGTTACCGTAAGCGCAAAAGGCGGGTACTCGCCGAGAGTAAGCATGGCACAGGCAGATATTCCGACAAAACTTATCATCAAAACAGACGGGACTTTTGACTGTTCTCTGTCGCTTGTGATTCGTTCAATCGGATACCAAAAAATCTTGCCTCAAACGGGAGAAACGAAAATTGACATCGGCTCACAAAAAGCAGGAGACGTATTGCAAGGCGTCTGCAGTATGGGAATGTTTAGTTTTCAGATCAGGTTCAACTAGAATGTGAAATTGAAAGACCTTGCCTTTTGTCTTATAATTTAACTATAAATTACAAATTTAGTTTCTTATTATTATGAAACAACTTCATCCTAGAGCGGTTTGGATATTTTTTCTTAACAACGTCTTTTTTTGGCTTTTTGTGGTTGGTATGATTCTTTTTAACATGGCGGGCATCTTGGTAGATGTGGAAAAATTAAATTCACTAATAGCCACTCTTGTGGCTCTTACGATTTTAACTATTGTCGCCACTGTTTTGATTAGCTACGTTTTTGCCAGACTTTCTTATCATTTTTATCGCTACGAACTTCGCGAGGACGGCTTTAGAAAAGAGTATGGAATAATCTGGAAAAAATACGTTACGATTCCGTACGAAAGAATTCAGAATGTTGATATTTATAGGGGAATTATCGCTAGAATTTTGGGACTATCCGACCTTCACATTCAGACTGCTGGCATGAGCTTTACCGGCAAATACGGCGGTACATCAGAAGGCCGGCTACCGGGACTTGGTAAAGAAGATGCCGAAATAATGCGCGATGAACTCGTGCGCCGCGCTCGCGGAGCAAGAGGTACACAGGGACTTTAGTATCTCTACACCCAGTCCTCATTTTCTTATTCCTTAACGGGACTGTTGCCAAATAGGCTTTTGAGGCGATTTTTCCAAAATTCGAGCGAGCCCCGTTAGAAGCCCCGCTTCTAACGGGGCGAGGCGAAGTTTCAAATTTATGGCTTAATGTCGTAGATACGCCTAACGAATAGCGCATGCGAATAAGTATTGGCCATAAATTTGAAACAAGCCGTAGCCGAATTTTGGGTGAGGAAGCGAAACTTCCCGCTTCCGCAAGACTCATTGAGACATTTACGAGTGTATTCACGAAGTAAATATCCAATGAGTGGACAGTTCCTGTAAGGAAAATCGGCCAAATGGATATTCGGCAACAGTCCCTTAATTAAAAAAGAAAAGAGGTGCGGGCAAAAAAGAGAATTCTAGGGGAGATTCCTGCATCAGTCTGAACTGTCGTTTTTTACACGACCAGTATGAATGGTCTCTTTAGGTAAAAATAAAAGAAGGAGTCCGTGGGGACTCCTTTTGAAAAAGTGCTTAAGTTTCAGGAACCGCCCTCATTTTTTTTAAGCGTTCCAGGGCAACCAACTCCAATTTGTTTTGGGGACAACGGAGGGTTTTGATCTTCTCACGTTTCCTCTCTAAGTATTCTATCGCCTTGGCGCGGAACTCGGGTGACGGTCGCGCTAAAAATTCCGCTAAATCAGCCTTTGCTTGTGGTAACATAGCCAGCCAATCGCGAATGGGCTGGTCAGGATCGGGCTCTGTTTGGTCTGCCGGCATTTCCTGTATTCTCCGGTTAACACCAAAAAGTGAATCCCATGAATTCCATTCAATCATATTGATTTTTACTCTGAGGTTCATTTTCAGGTTCTCCTTTTAAGAGCTTACCCAATAAAGCTGAAAAAATCAATTCAAAAAAAGCAAGCTCTTGACGCCGAGCATATAGTGAGAGAAGTCCTTTTTTTTGTTCTTTACCTTTAACGTTATTCGCTATACGCTATATCTATGTCTTTATTCACTGGCAAGGGAGACGGTGGCACAACTAAATTTTTTGACACGCCAAAAGGCGCGCGCGTATCAAAAGCGTCTTGCAGAACGGAGTGTTTGGGCGCGTCAGATGAACTGAATTCGTTTTTGGGCCTCTGCAAGGTTCATTCTGACGCTACACGCTACATGCTACACACTGTACGCATATCTCATATTGTTGAGCAGGTACAGCAGAGCTTGTTTATTATTCAAGCCGAGATGGCTGGAGCGGAAAAAACAATTGTCGCGGAAAAAGTCAGGAATATGGAGAAGCTTATAGACTTGATTGAAGCGGAAATGCCGCCCATTAAAACATTCTTCATTTCCGGCGGAACCGAACTTGCCTCGCTTTTTGACATTTCGAGAACCATCGCGAGACGAATGGAAAGGAGGGTGGTGGAGGCGGTGGAAAAAAAAGAGGTAAAAGTGGGGGAGCAAACATTGGCTTATATAAACCGCCTTTCTTCGCTCTTGTACGCCCTTGCGCGCTATGCCAACTTCCAGGCAGGTGTTGAAGAAAAGCCTCCCACTTACGAATAGCCACTTTTTATGGTAAAGTAAGCGTCGTTCTGGTGATAGTAGCTCAGCTAGTAGAGCGCCGCTCTGTGGAAGCGGAGGTCGTGGGGGCAGAACCCATCTATCACCCCATAACGTTCTATAGAGATAAATTTTACCAGAGTAAACGTCATTGTTTTGTCGTTGAACATTTATTCCTCGTCACCCCGAGAGCCTTGCTCTAGGGGATAGGGCGAAAAAATTTTGTTCGCCTAAATTCAATGAATTTGAATTTCTGAATATCGTAAAACATGGCAATTCGGCGGATAAAGTTCTCAAATTATATGAAACTTTTAAAAAAATCATGGTGTAAGATGTCCATATGTATCGCATAGCGTATGGCTTCTGTTCTTAAATGGTGTATAATAAGACTATGAAAATAAGCAAGATGGTCGGTTTAGTCATAATTGTGAGTTTTGTCGGTATGTCCGTTTTTGGACTGGCTGTGTTTGCCGGGTCAAACGGGCACGCAATTATGAACTGTCTTGCCTCATTGACTCACGGCAATTTGTGTTCCTTAAATAGCAGTTCGATGGAGACGGTCATACATCAGATTCAAACTTTTCAAGTGTTTTCAACCGTGGGAGCGGCTGTCGTGTCGGCCACTGTATCTGCTCTTTATCTTCTTTTTGTTTTTGTCGCGTTTTCCATTTTGGCCGTCGGTGCATCCTTACCGTCTGTAGTCTCAAAATATAAAAAGGACAGAAAATCGCGCGGTCATTTTTCAGAAAATAAAATTTTTCGCTGGCTTTCCCTTCTTGAACATAGTCCGACTGTGTAATCAAGCTCCGATTTAAACGGGCGGTAGTCGCCGTTTGTTTTTTATCGGAGTTTGTTGTAAGGGGACTGTTGCCGAATATCCATTTGGCCGATTTCCCCAAAATTCGGCTACGGCTTGTTTCAAATTTATGGCCAATACTTCCAGCATTAAGCCATAAATTTGAAACTTCGCCTCGCGCTAATTTTTGGAAAAATCACCTCAAAAGCCTATTCGGCGACAGTCCCTTACAAACTCCAGTTTGTAAGGGTGTTGTGAATACGGGAGATACGGGCGGCGTATTCCGAAAA
>JAUYJM010000077.1 GCA_030689285.1 bacterium | reverse complement strand
TGAGAGCTATGATAAAATTTGGATATAGTTATATTCTATAATTCTATGACTTCACAATGTGAGAGCTATGATAAAATTTGGATATAGTTATATTCTATAATTCTATGACTTCACAATTTTTTGGCAATTCAGTATTTTGGATTGAGGTTGGGAAAGTTCTTCCAAACCCTTTTCAGCCAAGACGGGAATTTGACGAGGCGCGCCTGAATGACTTGGCCGAATCAATAAGAATGTACGGCATCCTTCAGCCGCTTGTGGTTACTCGCAGAGAGAAGACCACAGATGAAGGCGGTTTGGTTTCCGAATATGAGCTTATTTCAGGAGAAAGGCGGCTTAGGGCAGCGAGACTGGCTGGTCTTAATCAAGTACCGGCTCTTATAAGACAGGGAGCCGGCGGTGAAAAAGAAAAACTGGAACTGGCGATTATTGAAAACCTGCAAAGAGAAGATTTAAATGTCGTTGATAGGGCGAGGGCTTTCAAAAGACTTCTGGACGATTTCGGATTCAGACATTCGGACATCGCTTCCAGAGTCGGCAAGAGTCGTGAGTACGTATCAAACTCCCTCCGCGTTTTAACTTTGCCGGAATATATACTGCTTGCAGTCACGGGAGGAAAACTTTCAGAAGGACACACTAGACCGCTTCTTATGCTAGACACGAGACCGGAAGAGCAGGAAACTATGTTTAAAGAAATTATGCTGAAAAAAATGTCGGTGCGGGAAGCAGAATCTGCGGCCCGCAAAATCGCATTTGAGCGCGCCAGAAGAAAAGAATTTCCTCTTAATCCTGAAATGGAAGCGATTCAAGAAAAGTTTTCGGAATCTTTGGGCACAAGGGTCCGAATTGAGCAAGACGAAAAAGGAGGCCATATACTGATAGACTTTTTTTCTGCTGACGACTTACAATCGCTCCTCAAACGGTTTGCAAATCCCGCAAGCGAGGAGTCGGACCAAAACGAAATGCCTGAAAAAAGTCTAGATGCATCCGCGCGACAAACCGCAGAGGAAAATCCCGAACTTACGGGTCAAAGCCCTCTTATTGACGATAGAACCCTTATTGAAAAGCGGCAGCAAGAGGAGGAAGACGAAAGAATCTATTCCATAAAAAACTTTTCTATATAAGCATTTAATACCATCTCCAATTAACCATTTCACACAAATCCCTGAATTTTGGCTGCAAAACTTCGCTTCGCGCTCGCCCCGTTAGAGCGTAAGCTCTAACGGGGCTCGCCATATCTTGATATGGCTCGCGCCAGTGCTTCATTAATTTAATTTTTGGCCTAAGAATTTCAGAATTTCGAGCGAGGCGAAGTCAAAAATCTTGAAGAATACTGTAAGTATTTTGAAAGATTTTTGACAAGCCGCAACCGAAATTCGGGAATTATGAGGTTGAAAATTAAGTTAATGGAGCACTAGCTCGTTTTTCGCCGAAAATTCAAGAATTTGTTAATGTGAAAGCGTTAATTGGAGATGGTATAAGCGGTGTCGCTTTTTCATTTTCTGACTCCTCTGGTAAATCGTGTTTTTTGTCGTATCGGAATGTCTTTGTTTTTGTTCGCGGCAGCCAGTCTTATCATCTTTCTGGCAAGCGCCGTAGATGCGAAATCCAGCCATTTTTCGGATGGACACGCTTTTTCCGATGTAGTAATTTCAACAATATCGCCGTTTTTGAGTTTCGTGGACAAAGAAACCATTTTCATATTTACTTTGGCGCCAGAAATATGGTTGCCAATGTCTGAATGAATCGCGTAGCCGAAATCTATGGGTGTGGCTCCGATAGGCAAGTCAACTACGTCCCCTTTTGGAGTAAAAGCAAAAATCCTATCTTCAAAAAAATCTGTTTTTAAGTTTTTCACGAATTCCAAGCGACTGTGGCCGCTACTGCCCGCAGAGGCAAGCTCTTCAATCCAGGAGGACATATCCTTGTCATAAGGTTTGGCGGAGTTGTTTAAGGCGAAAGAAGGAAGGTATTTTTTCACCCATGTAAGATTTTTGCGGCCAGTTTTGCCTATGTCCGAATTTTCTTTGTAGTCAAAGTGTGAAGCTATGCCGTACTCGGCCTCTTTATGCATTCTGGTTGTCCGTATCTGAACCTCAAGCAGACTCCCGTTTCCCGCAAAAATAGTTGTATGAATGCCGTGATAGCCGTTTGGTTTTGGAAACGCTATGTAATCTTTTATTCTGCCCGGAAGAGGCATCCAGTTTCCGTGAACGACTCCCAATACGGCGTAGCAGTCGGCGACTGTCGGCACTATGATACGCAAAGCGGAAATATCATAGATTTTTTCAATATCCCAATCCTTCCTCTTTAATTTCAAGTAGAGATTGTACAGACCTTTTACGCGATAGCTGGTAAAAAATTTTGTAATACCCGCTTTGCCGAGTTCTTTTTTCACCGATTTCAACATTTTTTCAAGGTGGGAGGACGTCTCTTTTTTCAAGCGCTCGCTTAAAAGTTCTTTGGTTTTTTTATGCTCCTCTGGATATACATAAGGAAATGACAGGTCGGCCAGACGGCGCGAAAGTTTTCGTATGCCCAGACGATAAGCGAGAGCCGAATAAACTTCTAAGGTTTCCTTGGCAATGCGTTCCCTTTTTTCTTCGCGAACATACGCCAATGTTTCCATATTATGCAAGCGGTCGCAGAGTTTGATGATGAGAACCCGAAAGTCCTTGGAAACAGCCACAAAAAATTTTCGCAAAGATTCTACATGCCGTTTCGCGCCGTGATATTTGACGTGGCCGAGTTTTGTGACGCCCTCAACCAAAAAAAGAATTTCCTTGCCGAACTCTTTTTCCAGTGTTTCCCTGCTTATATTCGCGTCCTCCAGACAGTCGTGCAAAAGTCCAGCGGAAATGGTTATGGGACCCATGCGAAGTTCGGCCAAGTTTACGGCCGTAGCGAAAAGGTGATTGAAGTAGGGCTCTCCGGAGAAGCGCAGGTGGCTTTGATGCGCC